>NZ_JAVDSI010000008.1:0-199307 GCF_031455235.1 Curtobacterium sp. 320
TGGTCACGACCGAGGCGAACCCCGACGGCACCGACATCTCGGTCTTCGACGGGTTCCGCGAGGCGCTCGCCGCCAACCGCGCCTCCAGTCCGTCACCGGTCCGTCACCGATCCGTCGCGGGCGCCGCGTCGTCGACGACCGCGAGGCCGTTCAGGGTGCGGGGGTACCCGATGAACGGCACCAGGACGGTGAGCACGTCGAGCAGGTCCCGGCGGTGGTTGCCGACGGCGAGGTTCCCGGCGACGTGCCCACGGACCTGTGCGTCGGCGCCACCGAGCGCGACGAGCATCGCGAAGGTGACGAGCTCGCGGGTCCGGAGGTCCAGCCCGCCGCGGGCCACCGTGTCGCCGAAGCAGTTGCCGGAGAGGAACCGCTGGAAGTGCACCGTGTCGGGCGACGCGGCCTCGTACATCCGGTCGACCCGGTCGGCGCCGACGATCCGTCCCTGCACCGCGCGCCCGCGGGCCAGTCGCGTGTCGGGGTCGGTCGTGCGCTGATCAGGCAGGGGGAGCGCGACGCCGCGGGCGACGAGAGCGTCGTGGGTGATCGTGAGGAAGTCGACGGTGCGGGCGAAGCCGACGTAGGCGACGGCCTGGTACACGACCTCCTTCGCCTCGACGGGGGTGACCTCGTTGGCGAGCGCGGCTCCGAGGAGGACGGCGAACTCGGTGTGCGCACCGACGGCGATCGTCGCGCCGAGCTGGACGAGGAGTCGGTCGTGCCGGGTGATCGCGACGTCGCGCAGGGTCTCGTCGAGGGCGAAGTCGGCGAAGGACGCCGCGAACCCCGGGTCGGTCTCGGCGAGGGTCGAGGTGTGGTCCGGGAAGAGCTGGGCGTGCTCGCGCTGGGCTGCTGGGTTCGCTGGCATGCCCTCGACGCTAGGACCGGGGTCGCCTCCGTGGGAGGGGACGCTGGGACACCCTCCGGCAGGGCACCCCTCCGCGAGCGCGAGCGGCCCGCCTGGGCTCAGGACGACGGTCCGGCGGCGACCCGGCGGTCCCGCACGGCCCACGGCAGCAGGAGCCCGGCGAGCACCCCGCCCCCGAGGTCGGCGGCCAGGTCCCCGATGGTGTCCTCGTAGCCGACGTAGATGGTCGGGTCGAGGAAGGTGTGCCCGAGGAACTCGAACATCTCCCAGACGGATCCGATCGCCAGCGACAGCACGCCGGCGACGACGACCGCCTGGACCCGACCGACCCGGTCGCCCGTGCGCAGCACCCCGGTGTCGCTCGCGATCACCCAGAGCACCGCGGTCAACGCGGCGAGCAGCACGAAGTGCACGAACTTGTCCCACAGGAACACCGAGGTGTACCAGCCGAGGACGCTGCTCCACCCGGCGACGAGCGCCAGTGCGCACACGGCGGTGTCGACGGCGGGTCGGAGTCCGAGCACGCGGGGGACGACGACCCCGAGCAGTGCGAGCAGGAGCACGGCGAACGCGATCCAGCCCCACCCGATCGTGGCGACCGGGAGGCTCAGCAGCGTCACCGCACGGACGGCGTCGGCGACCACCTCGGCGCCGCGGGGTCGGCGGAGGAACGTCGCACCGAGCCGGTCGATCACGCGGTGGTCCGCGGTGGTCGTGGTCACGCTGCCTCCCACCGGAGCACGGCCTGCACGGCGGCGTGGTCGGACGGCCACACCCCGCTCGGTCGGCGCGTCGACACGGCCGCCGCCGACACGGAGGCACGCACCCCGTCGGCACCGCGGGCCAGGATCCAGTCGATCCGGCGTCCGCCCCGCCGGGGAGCGCGGTACCCGAGGTGCGTGCCCCACTGCTCGGACGCGTGCGAGGCCGCCGCCGTCCAGGTGTCCGCGAACCCCGCGTCGGTGAGGACCCGGTGCGGAGCACTGCCTGCGGGGGCGTTCGCGTCGCCGAGCACGACGACCGGGAGCCCGGCCTCGTCCGCCCACCGGACGAGGAGCTCCGCCGACCGCCGGCGTGCCAGGGGCGATGCGACGTCGAGGTGCACGGACACGGCGAGGAAGCGCGTGCCGGTGACGCGGTCCTCGAGCTGGAGGCCGACGGCGATCCGGGGGAACAGGGTGCCCCACGACCGGCTCCCGATCCGCTCCGGCCGGCGGGACAGCGCCCGGACGTGCTCGCCGGTGATCCGCAGACGGTCGGTGTCGACGAGCATCCCGACGTGCTCCCCGTCGCCACGGCGCCCGCGACCGCGGAGCACCGCGGTCCACCGGGGCTGCAACCGCTCCGTGAGCCAGCGCTCCTGGTCGGGCAGGACCTCCTGCAGGGCGGCGAGGTGCGGGGACTCGGACCCGAGCAGCTCGAGCACGGCACCGCGGCGGTGCGTCCAGGCGTCGGGGTGGTCGGTCCGACGGTGCGGGACGCGTCGGCGGACGTTGAGGGACAGGACGTGCAGGTCCGGGGCTAACCGCGGCCCGACGAGCGGGGAGTCGCTCACGACGCCGGCACCTCCTCGAGCGGCTCCACGACATCCGGTCCGGGGACGCGCTCGACCACGGCACCGGGCACGGCACGGGGCGTCGCCCAGCAGCGCCGCACGGCCCGGACGACCGGCAGGATCCGGAACCCGCCGAGCGCCAGGGTCCGGAGCGCCTTCCGCGTGCGCACGACCAGGCCGGGCAGATCGCGGACGGGGTCGCCCGACACGGACATCACGAGGGAACGGTCGAGCACCACCGGCCACGCGGGATCGAGCTGCACGGACAGGTCGACGTCGTCGTGGACGTCGGCGTCGTACCGGTGCACGCGGGACCGGACGGCCTCCCAGGCGCGGCGCCGGATGACCAGGTTCGAACCGAACAACGGCGGCCGCCACAGTGCCGCCGTCATCAGGGCGAAGTAGGCGCGCATGTACGCGACGTGCCAGAACGCCCGCTCCAGACGACCGAGCCCGCGGAACTCGCCCGGCCCGGTCACCGCCACGACGCGGTCGTCGTCGAAGTGCCGGAGCGCCCGCTCGAGCCAGTCCGGACCCGGGCAGGAGTCCGAGTCCAGCCGGGCGATCAGGGTCCCCGTCGCCGCGTCGTAGCCCCGGGACGCCGCCGCGGCGATCGCCCGGACGGGTTCGTGCAGCACGCGGGCACCGGCCTGGGAGGCGACGGCCGCGCTGTCGTCCGAACTGCCGTTGTCGACGACGACCACCTCGTCGGGCAGCCGCGTCTGTCGAGCCAAGGCCGCGAGGCACCGGCGGAGCTGGTCCGCGTCGTCGAGGACCGGCACGACGACGGTGACGGTGTCGGGGCGGCGCATGCGACCACCCAACCAGGCCGTGCTCCGACCGTGCCCAGCGCTGCGGGCCGGCACCGCGCCTCCTGGCCGCCCCTACTCCACGTCGACGTCCCGCTTCCCGCGCCGGACGATGAGCGGATCGGGCCGGCCGATCACGTCCACCGCCTTGTCCGGGTAGTCGAACTGCGTCAGGAAGTACCGCATCGCGTTCAGACGAGCGCGCTTCTTGTCGTTCGACCGGACGATCGTCCACGGTGCGTACCGCTTGCTCGTCCGCGCGAACATGGCGGTCTTCGCCTCGGTGTACTCGTCCCACCGGTCGAGCGAGAGCAGGTCGATGTCGGACAGCTTCCATCGCCGCACGGGGTCGAGCTGCCGGATCGCGAACCGCGTGCGCTGCTCGCGGCGGGTGACCGAGAACCAGAACTTCGTGAGGTGGATGCCGGAGTCGACGAGCATCCGCTCGAACTGCGGCACCTGCGTCATGAAGGACTCGTACTCGTCGTCGGAGCAGAACCCCATCACCCGCTCGACACCGGCGCGGTTGTACCAGGAGCGGTCGAACAGGACCATCTCGCCCGCCGACGGCAGGTACTGCACGTAGCGCTGGAAGTACCACTCGCCGCGCTCGCGTTCGCTCGGCTTGCTCAGCGCGACGACGCGGGAGGTCCGGGGGTTGAGGTGCTCCGTGAACCGCTTGATGGTGCCGCCCTTGCCCGCGGCGTCGCGACCCTCGAAGAGGACGACGGCCTTCTGCCCGGTGTCCTCGAGCCAGTACTGGCACTTCAGCAGCTCGATCTGCAGGTGGTACTTCTGGTACTCGTACTCTTCGCGGCCGAGGCGTTCGTCGTAGGGGTAGTCGTCGCGCCAGGTCAGGACCGGGTTGCCGTACGGGTCGATGAGGTCCGGGTCGGCGGTGTGCCCGTCGGCGACGCTGTAGCCCTCGGTCCGGAGCTGCTCGATGTACTCCCGGATGGGCTGCGAGTACTGGGCCTTGTCCACGGGTCCTCCTCGTCGGTGTGCTGCACCCCCATCCTGGCGTGCGTTTCCCGGCTGCGTCCGCAGGGACACCGGACAAACTTCCGTCAGGGCTGTACGTTCACGGTGAGGTCGCTGGACGCGATCGCGGCAGAAGGAGCAAGCATGTCAGGAACAACCCGGTCGGGACGTCCGACCACCGTCACCGTCTCGTTCGTGATCTGGCTGGTGGTCGTCCTCGCGAACATCATCCAGGGCATCATCGGTCTCGTCTCCGGCGGCGGCGCCTCGGCTGCGCAGGGCGTCGGCACGGCTCCGCTCATCGGCGGTGCGATCTTCGCCTTCATCCTCGCGATCATCGAGCTGATCATCGTCTTCAAGATGCGCGACGGCCGCAACTGGGCGCGCATCGTCCTGCTCGTGCTCGCGATCCTGCAGGTCATCGGCGTCGGCGTGGGTGCCGCCTCCGGTGGCAACGCCTTCGGCTGGATCGGTGGCATCGCGGTCATCGTCGCGACCATCCTCATGTTCGTCGGTGGCGCGAACGGCTACTTCCGCCGTCGCTGACGACCGGAGTGCGGGTCGCGACGCGACCCGATGACGGACGGGAGGCGCGGTGCCGGCTGGCACCGCGCCTCCCGTCCGTCTGTGGTCCGGTCCGTCTGCGGTCGTGTCCGCGAGAGGATGGCCGGGTGCGCACCGCGACCGACCTCCTCGACGCCCTCGTCCGTCACGTCGACGCCACCGGCTTCGCCGCCCACGGCCTCCACGTCCTCGTCGGGGACGACGCCGCCGAGCACCACTGGACGCCCGACGTCCGCCGTGAGGTCCACTCCGTCGCCAAGGGGATCGCGGTCCTCGCCACCGGGATCGCCGCCGACGACGGACTCGTCGACGTGGACGTCCCGGTGTCGACCCTCCTGCCCGCCGTCCGCTTCGGGGCGGGCACGGACGCGGTCACGCTCCGGCACCTGCTCACCATGACGAGCGGTGTCGACATGCCGTGGTCCGAGACGGAGCTCACCGACTGGCCGGACCTCGCGGCCGAGTTCCTCGGACGCCCCTCGCGCGGCCGGGTGTTCCAGTACGCGAACGCGAGCACGTACACGGCGATGCGGGTCCTCGAGACCCGGGTCGGCGACGTCGGCGCGTTCGTCGCCCGGCGGTTGTTCGACCCGCTCGGGATCGAGGACGTGCCGTGGGCACGCTGCCCGAACGGGTACGTCGCCGGCGGCGAGGGTCTGACGCTGCGCACCGGCGAACTCGCCCGGATCGGCCGACTGGTGCGCGACCGCGGAGAGTCCGCGGGGCGACGCATCGTGGGCGCACGCTGGTGCGACGCGATGCACACCGACTGGGTCGAGCGCGACGGCACGGGCCCCGGCTACGAGCGGTACGCGATGGCGGGGTGGGACGGCCCCGGCCGGCTCTGGCGGCTGCACGGCGCGTACGGGCAGATGCTGCTCTTCGACGGCGACACGGTCGTCACCGTGACGGCGGACGACCACTTCGGAGCGGACGCCTTCGCGGCGGTCGTCGCGACGGAGCTGGAGTCGGAGGAACGGGCCGACCGGGCCTGAACGCCGCGGGCCGACGGTCGAGAGCCGAGGGTCGAGGGTCGCGGGTCGCGGGCCGAGAACCGGGCGTCAGTGGCGCCGTCGGCTCGAGATCAGTCCGCCGAAGACCAGCACCACCGCCACGCAGAAGACGATCAGTCCCGCGGGGTCGATGCCGTCGAAGTTCATGGTTCCTCCTGGAGTCCTGTCCCGACGGTACGACCGCGATCCTCGACGTGCGCGGTGTCCGGGGACCCCGGGCATTCCGGCCCGCACAGGTTCCTCCGGCCCAGGCGGGTTCGTCCGGGGAACGCACCCGATCCCGCCGGAGTGCGCATGTGCGCCCGCTGCGAGCGCTCCGGCCGAACGGGTGCGATGATGATCCGCGGCCGTCGCCCGACGGCGAAGAAGCCGTCGGACGGACGGTGAAGAGACGGAAGTGACGAGCGTGACCGAGACCCGCTCTCAGACCCCGACGACCGAGACCTCCGATGACGCCGGCACCCACGGCCCCGCGAAGGGCATCGCCGCCCTCGCCCTGGCCGCCCTCGGCGTCGTCTTCGGCGACATCGGCACGAGCCCGCTGTACGCGCTGCGCACCGTGTTCACGATCGACGGCGGCATCGTGCAGGCCAACCAGGAGGACGTCTACGGCGTGATCTCGATGATGTTCTGGAGCATCACGATCATCGTGTCGATCAAGTACGTCCTCGTGCTCATGCGCGCCGACAACAACGGCGAGGGCGGGGTGATGGCGCTCGCCGCACTGGCCCGACGCCTCTACGCGAAGCGCCGCGGGGGAGCGACGATCTTCCTCGTCATCGGGATCGTCGGCGTCTCGCTGTTCTACGGCGACTCCGTCATCACCCCGGCGGTGTCCGTGCTCTCGGCCGTCGAGGGGCTGCAGACCGCCGCTCCGAGCGTCGGCCACCTCATCGTGCCAATCGCGGCGGTCATCCTCGTGGTGCTGTTCGCGGTGCAGCGGGTCGGCACGGGCAAGGTCGGCAACCTGTTCGGCCCCGTGATGCTGCTCTGGTTCGTCGTCATCGCCGCCGCCGGGGTGCCGCACATCCTGGCGCACCCGGGCGTCCTGCAGGGGCTTTCGCCCACGTGGGCCATCGCGTTCCTCATCGCGCACCCGTACATCACGTTCGTCGCGATGGGCGCGGTCGTGCTGGTCATCACCGGCGCCGAGGCGCTCTACGCCGACATGGGCCACTTCGGGCGGACGCCGATCCTCCGCGCCTGGTTCTTCGTCGTCTTCCCGGCCCTCGTGCTGAACTACCTCGGCCAGGCGTCGCTGGTGCTCAACCAGCCCGGGGCGGCGAAGGACCCCTTCTTCCTGCTCTTCCCGAGCGCGTTGCAGATCCCGGTCGTGATCCTCGCGACGATGGCCACCGTCATCGCGAGCCAGGCGGTCATCTCCGGGGCGTTCTCGCTGAGCCGCCAGGCCGTGCAGCTCGGCCTGCTGCCGCCGCTCACCATCCGGCAGACCTCCCGACAGGAGGGCGGCCAGATCTACCTGCCGGCCGTCAACCTCCTGCTGTTCATCGGCGTGATGGCCGTCATGCTCGCGTTCCGTTCCTCGGCGAGCCTCGCCACCGCGTACGGGGTCTCCGTCACCGGTGCGCTCGTCGTCGACACGCTCCTGCTGCTGCTCGTGGTGAAGCCGCTGTGGCACTGGAAGACGTGGAAGCTCGTCGTCGCCGCGGTGGCGTTCGGCGGGCTCGAGCTGACGTTCCTCGCCGGCAACCTGTCGAAGATCCTGCACGGCGGATGGGTCCCGCTGCTGATCGCGCTCGCGGTGATCACGCTCATGACCACGTGGCGTCGTGGCCGGCAGCTCGTGCAGGAGGAGCGCAAGGAGCGCGAGGGGTCCCTCGCCGACTTCATCGAGAAGATCAACACGAAGGGCATCCCGCGCGTGCAGGGTGTCGCGATCTTCCCGCACCCCAACAAGGAGACGACGCCGCTCGCGCTCCGGGCGAACGTGGAGCACAACCACGTGGTGCACCGGACGGTCGTCATCGTGTCCGTCATCACCGCGAACGTGCCCCACGTGCCGCACGCCAAGGCCTTCTTCCGTGACGACCTCGGCTACGAGGACGACGGCATCGACCACATCACGATCAAGTTCGGCTTCTCGGACGACCAGGACCTGCCGAAGGCCCTGCACGCGGCCTGCCTGGCCGAGGTGCTCGACGTCGACCCCGAGGAGATGGCGAACGCGTCGTACTTCATCTCGCGCGGCGCACTCCGGCCGGTGGCGGGGAACCGAGGCATGGTCGGCTGGCGCAAGAAGCTCTTCGTCGGGCTGGCGCACAACGCCGCCGACCCGGCCGCCCGCTTCGGGTTGCCGGCGCACCGCACCGTGACGATGGGCAGCGACGTCGAGATCTGACGGCCGTCGCCCGCGTCAGCAGCAGTCGCAGGCCTCGACCTCGCGCTCGCCGGTGAGCGCGGCGACGGGCTGCTTGCACGCGTCGCCCCGCCAGGCCTCGAGCCCTTCCCGGACCGCGAACACCACGACGACGAGCCCGGCCACCGGGTCCGCCCAGGTCCAGCCGAACAGGGTGTTCAGCAGCAGGCCGACCAGGACGGCGGCGGAGAGGTAGCTGCACACCAGGGTCTGCTTCGAGTCCGCGACGGCCGACGCCGAACCGAGCTCGCGGCCCGTGCGCCGTTCGAGCAGGCTGAGGAACGGCATCACGGCCAGGCTGACCGCGGCGAGCACGATGCCGACCGTGCTGTGCTCCGGCTCGCGCAGTCCGGTGAGCGTCAGCACCGCGTCGACCGAGACGTACAGGGCGAGCCCGAAGAACGAGACGGCGATCACGCGGAGCGCCGTCCGTTCGCGCCGCTCGGGGTCGGGCGCCGCGAACTGCCACGCGACCGCGGCCGCGGAGAGCACCTCGACGATCGAGTCCAGGCCGAAGCCGATCAGGGCGGTGGACGACGCGACCGAGCCGGCGCTGATCGCGACGACGGCCTCGACGACGTTGTACGTGATGGTGGCGGCGACGATCCATCGGATCCGGCGGCGCAGCACCGCGCTCCGGACGGCCGTCGGACGGGGCCCGAGGGGCAGCGCGGCGCTCATGCGCCCGGCCCGCAGCAGAGCGGCACGGCACAGGCGTCGTCGGTGCACGGCGCACCGTCGTCGACCGCCAGCACGACGTCGACGAGCGACTCGAGTGCACGGGCGAGGTGCGCGTCCGCGATCTCGTAGCGGGTCCGGCGGCCTTCCGGGACGGCCACGACGATCCCGCACCCGCGGAGGCACGCCAGGTGGTTCGACACGTTCGCCCGGGTGGTCCCGAGGTCGTCGGCGAGGACGGCGGGGTAGCGGGGGGACTCGAGGAGGCGGAGGAGGATCCGCGCGCGGGTCGGATCGGCGAGGGCGCGGCCGAGGCGGTTCATCACCTCGAGGCGCGGTGCGACGAGCAGCATGCACCCACAGTACAGCGCGGACTGTACTGAACGGGGGTAGACGGGTACGTCGGGTACAGCGAACCTGAACGCCGGGGGATCCAGGCCGGGAATCGACTAACCGACGAGCAGCGACGCCCGATACTCCATCGCACAAGCACCACGGCCATCGCAACACACGCACACCCCCACGCAGGAGGCAGTCAGCATGCGGTCCCCGTCCGTCCTCGTCGCCGCGCTCTCGATCGCACTCGTCGCCGCGACCAGCCTCGCTGCCGGCGCGCCCGCCGGAGCAGCGGCCCTCCCCGCCTCGTCGAAGGCGACCTCGACCGTGCCGGACGGCCGGACGATCCCGAAGACGAACGTCACGACGAACGGCCGGACCTGGAAGCAGACGTTCCGCGCCGGGTTCGACAGTGCCGCGCCGGTCGGCAAGTTCGCGGCGACGTACCCGCGGATCGGTCTCTACGACGGCTTCACGGACACGACCGGCAAGGGGAAGTACGCGCCGTCGAAGGTCCTGAGCGTGAAGGGCGGCGTGCTCGACTTCGCGCTGCACACCGAGAAGGGCCAGCCCCTCGTCGCGGCGATCATGCCCGACGGGTACGCCCCGCACAAGACGGGTCGGGTGTCGATCCGGTACAAGACGACGAAGACCCAGGGCTACAAGTTCTCGACGATCCTCTGGCCGTCGAGCGACGACTGGAACGAGGGCGAGATCGACTGGCCCGAGGCCGACCTCGGTGCCCGCCCCCGCCCGGCCTCGGCGGTCCCGGGCAGCTGGACGCCGCTCGGCATGCGGTTCGAACCGGGCAAGGAGACCTTCGCGCCCTCGGACAGCACCGGCTGGCACGTCGCGACGACCGAGTGGGACAAGGGCATCGTCCGGTTCTACTGGGACGGCAAGCTCGTCTCCTCGACCACCAAGGCGGTGCCGACGACGGCCTTCCGCGTGACCATGCAGGCGGAGACCACCACGAACGGCGGGGCGATCCCGGCGAGCGCGGTCGGGCACGTCAGCGTCGACTGGATCGCGATCTGGAACTGACCGGGCGCCGGCCCCGCTGACCGACGCGGGGACCGGGGCGGCCGCGCCCGCTCAGTGGGTGCGGCCGCGCAGCCGTCCGATGCCCAGCACGACGGCGACGACCACCAGGCCGAGCAGGAGCCCGACCACCGCCGACACCGCGGTGTCCACGATCCACGTGACGACCGGCCCGGTCGCCTCGATGCCGTGCTCGATCGCGTGCAGCAGGTCGTACGGGCCGTGCCAGAACGTCTCCGCCAGGTTCGCGATCACGAGGTGTCCGCCCACCCAGAGCATGGCCACCGTGCCGACGACGCCGATCACACGGAACACGGTCGGCATGCCGCGGACGATCCGCGCGCCCGTCCGTCTCGTGCGACGGACGCTGTTCTTCATCATCTGCAGCCCGATGTCGTCGATCTTCACGAGCAGGGCCACGGCGCCGTAGACCGCCCCGGTCATGACGAGCCCGATGACGATGAGCGCGCCGAGCGTCGGCCAGAACCCGAGGTCGGGGTCCAGTCCGGCGAGGGCGATGAGCATGATCTCGGTGCTGAGGATGAGGTCCGTGCGGATCGCCCCGAACACGAGCTTCGGTTCGGCGACGGTCTCCTCGGACTCGCTGACGTGGTGCGCGCCGAACCACTCGGTGACCTTCTCGGCCCCCTCGAAGCACAGGTAGGTGCCGCCGAGCAGCAGCAACCACGGCAGCACCCACGGCGCGAACGCGGTGAGCAGCAGCGCGAGCGGGATGATGATGACGAACTTGTTGAAGAGGCTGCCGAGCGCGATCCGCCCCACGACCGGCAGCTCGCGCGCGGGCGAGAGCCCCTGCACGTACTGCGGGGTCACCGCGGCGTCGTCGATCACGACGCCAGCGGTCTTGGCGCTGGCCTTGAGGGCCGCGGAGAGCACGTCGTCGACGATGGCGAGCAGACCGACTGACATGCGCTCAGACTAGGGCCTCGGCGCGTCCCGTCGGCGCAGGGTCTGCGAGGGGGACTCCCCGTACACCTCGGCGTAGTACCCGGAGAACCGCCCGAGGTGGTTGAACCCCCACGACAGCGCGACCTCGGCGACCGTCACGCGCTCGGGGTCGCCCGCGAGCAGTTCGGCGCGGACCCCGTGCAGCCGGGCCTCGCGCAGGAACTGCATCGGCCGGACGCCGACGTTCCGCTGGAAGGCCGCCTGCAGTCCCCGTGCGCTCACCCCGGCAGCAGCGCTCACCTGGGCGACCGTGAGCGGCCGGCGGGCGTTCGCGACCATCCACTCCTTGGCGAACCGGATCGTCGACGACCCGACCGCCACCGTGGGCGCCGACGACGGCGTCGCGTCGAACGCCGCCGCCACGGCGTCCGCGATCGACTGGTTCCAGCGTGCGCGGACCGTCTCCGGCGCGGTCGGGTCCAGGAGGCGCGGTGCGGCCTCGCCGATCCGGCTGCGGAGCAGCCGCAGCGCGTCCACCCCCAGCGTGCGGCGGAACGCGAGCTGCCGCGGCTCGTCGTCGCCGCGGCGCGCGGCGGCGATCGACTCGAGGAACGCGCCACCGAACCGGACCGAGTGCTGTCCCGAGGGGAGCCCCTCGAACGTGAAGTCGCGACCGACCGGGTACATCACCGGGATGCCGGGCAGCAGCTGCACCGGGTCGCGGGTCCCGGTGTCGATCGTCATGCCGGGGCCGGTCGCCCACGCCAGGACGTAGTCGTGACCGGGGACGATCGTGCCCCACCGTCGTGCCGCCACGTCCGAGGTGCCCACCACCACGTCCTGGTCGCCGACGGCCCGGAAGCGGAAGGCGAACCCGTCGCGGGCAGCATCGCCGATGTGGATGTCACGGCTGTCGTACACCCGCTCGTACAGCGCCACGGCATCGTCGAGGGAGGACCCCCGGCGATCGACGTGGATCGGCGCGACATCGTGGACCATGTCCGACCAGTGTCGCGCATGTCGTCCCCGATCGGTCACATCGCGACGCAGTTCGCGCACCCGACCACGGACGCGACTGCGTTCGGCGGCTGTTCCGTACGGGCTGCCAGACGCCGCCGAGGACGGTGAGGACAGCGGCGGATCCGTCGCTCGGACGGAGGACCACATGTACTTCCACGCACAGACCTGGATCAACGAGATCGCCGACGGCGAACCGGACCCCGCGGCCGCCAACGCCCTGCAGGAAGGACTCGGCGGGCAGTTCGGCGAGATGCGCACGATGATGCAGTACCTGTTCCAGGCGATGAACTTCCGGGGTCCGGCCGCGAAGCCGTTCCGCGACCTCATCCAGGGCGTCGGGACCGAGGAGATCAGTCACGTCGAGCTCATCGGCACCACGATCTCACGGCTGCTCGACGGTGCTCCCGAGTACTCCGGCACGCCCACCGACCCGCTCGACACTCCCGGGGCGAAGGGGGCGACCCCGCTGCACATCGCGCTCGACACGGGCAACATCCACCACTACCTCGTCGGTGCCCAGGGAGCCCTGCCGGTCGACGCCGCCGGGAACCCGTGGAGCGGCAGCTACGTGTACAACTCCGGCAACCTGCCGCTCGACCTGCTGTACAACCTCATGCTCGAGTCGACCGGCCGCCTGCAGAAGTGCCGGATCTACGAGATGACCGACAACCCGACCGCTCGCAGCACCATCGCGTACCTGATCGTGCGCGACCAGGCGCACGAGAACGCCTACGCGAAGGCGCTCGAGGCCCTCGGCGTCGACTGGGGGAAGCTCCTGCCGATCCCGAAGACCAACGCCGAGGCCTTCCCCGAGGTCAAGGCGCTCGTCGACCTGGGGCTGCAGAGCAAGCAGTACAGCTTCGACCTCGACGGTGCGTCCGAGGCCGCGAAGATCTTCCGCGGCGCCTCCCCGTCGAACGACGGCACCGACCTCGACGCGTCCGAGCAGGCACCCGCCGGGGTGCCGTCGTTCATCGCGCCGGAGCGGCTCGAGGAGTTCGCGCCGGGGCTCGACGCCGATCTGCTCGCACTCATCCAGCAGACCGCGGAGCTCGAGCTCGACCAGGCCGAGACGCCGGTGTACGGCCCCGTCGCCTGACCGGTCTCAGTCGAGGCAGAACTCGTTGCCCTCGACGTCCTGCATGACGATGCACGACTCGTTGACCTCGTCAGCGAGCATGCGGCGGAACTGCGTGGCGCCGAGGGTGACGAGCCGGTCGCTCTCGGCGTCGAGGGCGGCGAGCCGTTCGGCGCCGACGAGCCCGCTGCCGACCCGGACGTCGAGGTGCACGCGGTTCTTCACGACCTTGCCCTCCGGCACGCGCTGGAAGAACAACCGCGGGCCGACTCCGGTCGGGTCCACGCAGGCGAACGCCGAACCGCGGTGCTCCGGGGGCAGCGCCCGGTCGAAGGCGTCCCACGAGTCGAACCCCTCCGGTGGCGGCGGCACCACGTAGCCGAGGACCTCGCACCAGAAGCGCGCCACCCGCTCGGGGTCCGCGCAGTCGAACGTCACCTGCACCTGCCGCACCGTCGCCGTCATGGCGCCACTATACGTCGTGGGCGCCACCACGCGCCGGGCCGCCACCGCCGTCGGGAGGCGCGCCGCGCCTCCTGGGTCAGAGGGTGGAACCCTCGAGCCGCACGCGGTCGCCGCGGTACCGGTCGAAGACGGTCTGGACCGGCACGCCGTCGAGGTCGTGGTACGTGACCTCGCGCACGATGAGGGGCGCGCCGACCTCGGTACCGAGCATCTTCGCCGTGTGGGCGTCGGCCGCCTCGCTGCCGATGGTGACGAGCACCTCGCCGCGCGACGCGTCGAAGAAGTCGCGGAGCACCGTCGTCATGTTGATCGGCCCGGACAGGCTCTCGGGGGAGTGCGTGTAGCGCACCGAGAAGTAGGCGGCGCGGAGCCCGATCACGTCGTCGTCGGTGACGAGCAGGTTCTCGATCATCCGGACGTGGTCCTCGTCGATGCGGAGCCGTTCGCGCACGAGCGGGAAGCTCGGCACGATGCGGTCCTCGAAGCGCTCGACGTAGACGTGCTCGCTGTCGGCGTCGATGTCGGTGAGGGGCACGACGACCCCGCGGTGCGTGACCTTCGTCCCGACGCGCGGCCGGCGCTCGAGGAACCCGGTGTCCCGGAGCTGCGCGAGCGCGGCGCGGACGGACCCGCGGCTGGTGTCGAACAGCGTGACGAGGTCCTCTTCGGCGAGGGGAGCGTCGGGTGCGATGTGCCCCTCGCGGATCGAGGCGGTGATGAGGTCGCGGACCCGTCTCGCCGAGATCTGTCGGCCGCGTGAGGACCCGCCCTTCGCGCGCGGGTGGTCGGACAGCGTGTCGCTCATCGTGACTCCGATCGTCGCAGGATCTCACCGCCACGATGCGGCTCGGGTGCAGTGAGTATACGACGCTCGTCGCGCAGGGCAACGGATTCCTCCGAACCGCGCGAACGGCGTGAACGGTCGGGTGAAGTCGCTCTCACCTGGGCTTTCCTTTCGCCGTTGGTCGCTTAATGATCCGGTTACACCCGGAGCGGTCGGCGGAAACGAACGATCGCGAGCATTGCTGACCACCACCCGATGCGACGGAAGGCCGGCACATGACCGTGAGAGAGCCCGACATCGTCGACGATGCGACCCGTGCGGAGGCCGAGCGTCTCGCCGCCCTCGACACCTCGTTGACGACGAGGCGACGAAGCGTCCGGGAGCGCCTCTGGTTCCTGCGCCCGGCCGGACTGACCGTCGCCAACGTCCTGGTGTTCGTCCTCGTCTCGTTCTTCCTCGTGCAGCTCATCCCCGGTGACCCGGTCGTGTCGGCCACCGGCGGACGCCTGTCCGGCGCCGAGCTCGAGCAGGCGCGGGAGTCCTACGGGCTGACCGGCTCGTGGATCCAGCAGCTCGGCACCTACCTGACGCAGCTCGCCCACCTCGACTTCGGCACGTCGATCGCCACCGGCCGACCGGTCGCGCAGGACCTCGCGACCCGGGTCCCGGCGACGCTCGAGCTCGTGTTCTGGGGGCTGCTCCTCGCCTCGGCGGTGTCGCTCGTGACCGCGCACTTCATCGTCACGCACCGCCGCAACCGCTTCGCGAAGCTGCTCACCGCCTACGCCCGGTCGGCGGGCGCGCTGCCCGAGTACGTCATCGGCATCGCGTTCCTCTTCGTCTTCTACGCCGAGCTGCACTGGGCCCCGGCGCCGAGCGGCCGCCTCGACCCGCTGCTCATCGCGCCGCCCACCGTGACGAACTTCCCGATGGTGGACGCGCTCATCGCCGGGGACCCGGCAGCCTTCGCGTCGTACGCGCAGCACCTCGTGCTGCCCGTCGTCGTGATGGTCGTCGCGCACTCCCCGCTGCTCATCAAGATGCTCATCGTCAACCTGGACCAGGCGATCGACGACCCCGCCACCCGGTTCCGGGTGGCGTCCGGAGCGTCCCGCCGGACGGTCCTCGCGAGCATCTACCGCCGGGCGCTCCCCTCGGCGGTCGCCACGCTCGGCATGCTGTTCGGCCTGTTCCTCGGCGGCGCGGTGGTCCTCGAGTCGCTCTTCGGTCTCGGCGGACTCGGGCAGTACGCCGTGGACGCGGTGAACGCCTCCGACGTCTTCGCGCTGCGGTCGTTCCTCCTCGTCACCGCGGCGATGTGCCTCGTCATCTACCTCGTCACGGACATCGTCACGATGCTCCTCGACTCGAGGCGGCGCGCCGGCGTCGCCGGGAAGGACGCCTGATGGCGCTCGACACCCCCACCGCGCTGCCCGAGCCGACGACCACCGGAGCGGGGAGCACCCGCTCGACGCAGGACGGTCGCGTCGGTCGGCCGGCCGGGCGCACCGGCTTCGTCCTGCGGCTCGTCCCCTTCGCCGTGCTCGTCGTGCTCGCGGTCGTCGGGCCGTTCCTGGTGAACCACCCGGCCACGTCGGTGGTCGGCGGGCAGTCGGAGGCCCCGTCGGGGGAGTTCTGGTTCGGCACGGACGCGAACGGCCTCGACGTCTACTCCCGGGTGATGACCGCGTTCCGCCTCGACATCGTGATCGCGATCTGCATCACGGTCATCGCCACCGTCGTCGCCATCGTGATCGGGCTCGTCTCGGGCATGTACCAGGGCGACCGCACCGTGCTCGGGTTCGTGGCCCGACTGCTGGGCCGCGCCGTCGACCTCGTGCAGTCGATCCCGGTGATGATCGCCGGACTCGTGATCGTGTCGTTCTTCGGACGCAACGCCGTGGTGATCACGCTCGCCCTCGCGATCGTCCTCATCCCGTTCCAGGCGCGGCTGATGCGCACCGAGGTCCTCCGCACGCGGTCGGACGGCTACGTCGACGCCGCCCGGATGTCCGGCGAGTCCGAACTGCGCCTGCTCCTCCGGCACGTGCTGCCGAACTCCGCCCGGACGACGATCGAGAACACCTCGACGATCTTCGGGATGGCGATCATCTTCTGCGCCGCCCTCGGCTTCCTCGGCGTCGGCATCCCGACACCGACCGCGGAGTGGGGCACCATGCTCGCCGCCGGTGCCCCGGACGCCGCGGTGGGGCGGTGGTGGCCGGTGCTCTTCCCGGCAGCCGCCCTCGGCCTCTCCGTCTGGTCCGCCTCGGTCCTGGTCGCGGCCTTCGTCGGCCGATCGCGGGTCTGACGGCGACCACCCGCCCCACGCGCCCCCTCCTCCCCACCCACACCGTCCCTCCCGTCCCATCCCCTTCCCCAGGAGACCCCTGCCCATGCTGAACATGAAACGCACCATCGCCGCCGCCGCGATCGCGGTCGTCGGCGCCCTCGGTCTCGCGGCCTGCAGTGCCGGCGGGAACGCCGCCTCCAGCGCCTTCGTCATCGTCACCGCGGCCCAGCCGCAGAGCTTCTCGTACGAGACCAGCGCCACCGGGTACGAGGCCGCCGAGTTCTTCAAGAACACCGGAGCCTCGCTCATCCGCAACGAGTACGTCGACGGCACCGGCGGTCAGGCCGAGCACGAGGACTACAACAAGTTCGCCCCGGTCCTCGCGAAGAGCTACGACGTCTCGGACGACGGCCTCACCTACACCTTCCACCTCGACACGGACGCGAAGTCGACGGCGGGCAACGCACTCACCGCCGACGACGTGATCTGGAGCATCCAGCGCAAGTTCGCCGTCGAGACGAGCATCGTGCCGTTCATCAGCGCCCCGTTCATCACGAAGCCGGACCAGTTCGCGAAGGTCGACGACGAGACCGTCACCCTCACGCTCGACAAGGCGAGCTACGGCTACACGGCCCTGTCCCTGCTCGCGAACGTCGGCTACAACATCTACGACGCGAAGGTCCTCAAGGAGCACACCACGTCGAGCGACCCGTGGGCCGTGAAGTGGTCGGGCACGCACCCGAACTTCGGCTTCGGGGCCTACAAGGTGGACACCTACACGCCCGGTGAGCAGACGATCTACACCGCGAACGCCGGGTACGCCGAAGGCAAGCCGTCGATCGCCCGGATCGTCCAGCGCGTGGTCGCGGACGCCGGCCAGCGCGCCAACCTGGTGAAGTCCGGCGACGCGCAGATCGCGGCGCAGCTCCGTCCTGCCGACCAGGTCGAGCTCAAGGACGCCGACGCCGCGCAGGTGTTCGACGTGCCGACGAACGCGTACGTGTACATGCCCCTCCTCACCACGAAGGGCACGTTCAAGGACGTCGCCGTCCGCCGCGCACTCGCCGCGGCGATCCCCTACGACAAGATCAACGAGAACGTCTACCACGGTCGGGCCGACTCCATCTCGAGCATCCTCTCCGACGCCGACCCGGGCTTCGACGGCAGCGGGCTCACGGCCAACGAGACCGATCCGGCCGAGGCGAAGAAGATCCTGGCCGACGCCGGGTACACCGACCCGGTGCAGTTCACCCTCACCGTGAACAACTCCGTCCCGGACCTGCAGGAGACCGCCGTCCAGATCCAGACCGCGGTGAAGGACGCCGGCTTCGACATGACCATCGACACGGTCAACTCGTCGACCTTCCAGGCCGGACTCGCCGCGAAGACGTTCGAGGCGTCCCTCGGTCGCGACTACGCGGTCGTGCAGTCGCCGCCCTACGTCCTGTCGCTCTTCTACACGCCGGGCTCCGCCATCAACTGGCCGGACTTCGACAACGCCGAGCTCAACCAGGCCATCGCGGACGGCAACGCCGCGGGCGACCCGACCGGGGCCGAGGCGGGCAAGTACTGGAACGCCGCGCAGAAGGTCCTGCAGGACCAGATGCCGACGATCTACATCAACTACGTGCAGCCGCTCAACGCCTTCGCGAAGGACGTCGACGGGTACGTGTTCCGCTCCGACAACGTCATCGACTACTCGCAGCTGCAGCTCGCCTCGAGCTGAGCGACGACAGGGAGACACCATGAACGACCAGTCGGCCCCGGTCCTCCGGGTCACGGACCTCAACGTCACCTACGGCACGAACCACGCCGTCCGCCACGCCGACCTCGTGGTCCGGCGCGGGGAACGCGTCGCGGTCGTGGGTGAGTCGGGCTCCGGCAAGACGAGTCTCGCGGGCGCCATCGCCGGGTTCCTCGACGCCGGGACCGTCGAGGTCGCGACCCTCGAGCTCGCCGGCAGCTCGATCGAGCGGACCGGGCCGGCCGGTCGGATCCCGGTCCGGACCCCCGGGCTGTCGATGATCTTCCAGGACGCGATGTCGTCCCTCGACCCGGTGTGGACGATCGGCAGCCAGCTGGTCGCCGTGCTCCGGGCCACCGAGCGGGTGTCGAAGCGACGTGCCACCGCCGACGCCCTCGAACGGCTCCGTGCCGTGGGCATCACCGACCCGGACCGGGTCATGGGTGCCGAGCCGCACGAGCTCTCCGGGGGGATGCGGCAGCGCGTGATGATGGCCATCGCGCTCGCCTCGAAGCCCGCACTGCTCATCGCCGACGAACCCACGAGCGCGCTCGACGCATCGCTCGCCGTCGGTGCGATGCAACTCATGGTCGACCTCGCCGAGCAGGAGGGGACGGCGGTGCTCGTGATCACGCACGACATCGAGCTCTGCCGGCGCTTCACCGACTTCGTCGTCGTCATGTACCAGGGCGAGATCGTCGAGCAGCTGCCGTCCTCGCGACTCGACGAGGCCACCCACCCGTACACCCGTGGACTGCTCGAGTGCGTGCCGACCCTGGCGTCCGCACGGCTCGACGAACTGCCGACGCTCGAGTCGGTCCGCGCCCGACTGGAAGGAACGGCGGCATGACCGGCATCCGCATCGAGGCCACCGGGGTCGCCCGGCGCTACGGCCGCAAGACCGCCGTCCGGGACGTCTCGTTCGTCCTCGGCGCGAGCCAGCGCGTCGGCATCGTGGGGGAGTCCGGCTCGGGCAAGTCCACGATGGCGAAGATCGTCACCGGACTCGAGCGGGCCTCCGCCGGCACGATCACCGTGGACGACCGGGACCTCCGGTCGATCATGTCGACGCGTGCCGGTCGGCTCGAGTACCGACGACGGGTGCAGCTCGTCGCCCAGGACACCACCTCGACGTTCGACCCGCGACACCGCATCCGCGAGTCGCTCCGGACACCGGCGCAGATCCTCGGCGGGCACGACGTCGCCGGTGCGGACGCCGCGATCGGCGAGATCACCACGGAGCTCGGCATCGACCCGAGCTGGGTCGACCGGTACCCGTCCGAACTCTCCGGCGGCCAGCGTCAGCGGATGTCGATCGCCCGGGCGCTGGTCGTCCGGCCCGACCTGCTCGTGTGCGACGAGGCCGTCTCGGCGCTCGACGTCTCGGTGCAGGGCGTCGTCCTCAACCTGCTCAAGCGCTACTCGAACGACCACGGCGCCGGCCTCATGTTCGTGTCGCACGGGCTGCCGGCGACCGCGTTCATCACGGGCGAGCTCGTCGTCATGAACCAGGGCGAGGTGGTCGAGTCCGGCCGCACGCTCGAAGTCCTCGAACACCCCAGACACCCGTACACGCAGAAGCTCGTCGACGCCCACCTGGCCGTCGAGGAGCCCGTGGCGTAGTCCCTCCCGGACGCGCCCGCCCTCCCACACGAAAGGCTCCACATGTTCCACCTCGGATGGTTCCTCGGCAACGGCTTCGGCATCCAGGCCTGGTCCGACACGAACGGCGACGGTCCCTGGACCGGCACGAACGTGACCGACTGGATGAAGCCCGACATCTACATCGACCTCGCGAAGAACCTCGAGCGCGGCGGCTTCGACTACATCCTCATCGAGGACACCGCGATGGTCGAGGACTCGTACCGCGGCACCGCCGACACCTCGCTACGGCGCGGGTTCATGGCGCCGAAGAACGACCCCATGCCGCTCGTCCCGCTCATGACGCAGGCCACGAAGCACATCGGCATCGTCCCGACGTTCTCCACGATCCAGTACCCGCCGTACCTCGCCGCACGCCTCGGCACGACGCTCGACCACCTCACCGAGGGGCGCATCGGCATGAACGTCGTGACGAGCGTCACCGACCGCGTCGCCCAGAACTACGGCTACGAGCAGCACCTCGACCACGACGAGCGCTACCGGATGGCGATCGAGTGGGCCGACGTCGTGAAGGCCCTGCAGGGGTCCTGGGAACCGGGGGCCGTGGTCGCCGACCCGGTGGCGGGCGTCTACGCCGACCACACGAAGGTGCACCCGATCGACCACCGCGGCGAGTTCTTCCGCTCGCGCGGGCCGCTCAACACGATCCCGGGGCCGCAGGGCGTCGTCCCGATCTGCTCGGCCGGTGGATCGGAGATGGGCCGGCAGCTCGCCGCGCTCCACGACGACACGATGATCGCCCTGTCGAAGACGCCCGAGAGCGCGAAGGCGTACCGCGACGACATGCGCGCCCGGGTCGCCGCCGCCGGCCGGAACCCGGACGACGTGAAGTTCCTGTTCATCGTCACGCCGACCATCGCCGCCACCGACGCCGAGGCGCAGGCCGCGTCGGAGGCCGCCCGGCTCGCGATGTCGTCGGACAAGGCGATCGAGTACAACCTCTGGAACATGTCGTACACGTCCGGTGGTCGCATCGACTTCGGGGCGATCGACCCGGACACCCGGGTCGAGGACATCGACATCTCGAAGCAGAACGGCGAGTACACCTCGATCGAGAAGCTCTTCGAGGGCCAGCAGGGCCGCACGCTGCGCGAGGTCGTCGCCTCGTCGCACCAGGTGAACGACCTCGGGTTCGTCGGCTCGCCGGACACCGTCGCGGCGAAGATGGGCGAGTTCATGGAGCACGTCGGCGGCGACGGCTTCCTCGTCTACATGCCGACGACCCGCCTCAACATGGCGATGGTGGCCGACGGCCTCTCCCCGGCCCTGCGCCGCCGGGGGCTCATCCGCGACGAGTACACCGGCACGACGCTCCGCGAGAACCTGCGGGCGTTCTGATGCCGGGCGCCCCGGCGCTGTTCGAGGCGATCGAGCTGCGCGGCACCCGGTTCCGCAACCGGCTCTGGGTGCCCGCGCTGACGATGTTCACGGTGGAGGCACGGGACGGCATGCCGACCCCGTTCCACCACGTGCACCTCGGTGGGCTCGCGCTCGGCGGCGCCGGGGCGATCGTGGCGGAGTGCACCGCCGTCACCCCGGAGGGCCGGGTCACGCCGTACGACCTCGGGCTCTGGGACGACGCGCAGCGCGACGCCTGGCGCCCGACCACCGCGTTCGTCCGCGACCAGGGCGTCCGCATCGGCATCCAGCTGAGCCACGGCGGTCGCAAGTCGTCCACCGGGCGGAGCTGGGACCGGGTCCGCGGCACCGTGCCCGTGGCGGACGGCGGGTGGCCCGTCGTGGGACCGTCCACCGTGCCGTACACCGGGTACGCGGCTCCGCGGGAACTCAGCACCGACGAGGTCCGCGGGATCCACCGGGCGTTCGTCGCGGCGGGCGTCCGGGCGCGCGACGCGGGGTTCGAGTTCGTCGAGCTGCACGCCGCGCACGGGTTCCTGCTGCACCAGTTCCTGTCCCCGCTCGCCAACACGCGCGACGACGAGTACGGCGGCTCGCTCCACGGACGCGCCCGCCTCCTGCTCGACGTCGTCCGCGACCTGCGCGCCGCCCTCGGTGACGGGTTCCCGATCCTGGTGCGCTTCTCGGCGACCGACTGGGTCCCCGGGGGCTGGACCGAGCAGGACACGGCGACCACGGCCTCCTGGGCGGTGGCGGCCGGCGCGGACCTGTTCGACGTGTCCACCGGCGGGATGGTCCCGGACGCCGAGATCCCGGTGTTCCCGGGTTACCAGGTCGGGCACGCGGAACGGCTGCGGGCCGCCACCGGTGCACCGGTCGGCGCGGTGGGGCTGGTCACCACCGCCGACCAGGCCGAGGCGGTCGTCGCCGAGGGCCGGGCGGACGTCGTGTTCGTCGGCCGTGAGTTCCTGCGCGACCCGCGCTTCGGACTCCGCGCCGCCGCCGAGCTCGGCGCCTCCATCGACTACCACCCGCTGCCGTACCACCGGGCGCAGCACCGTCCGGCACCACACCACCTCCCACGGAAGGCACACCCATGTTCCACCTCGGTTGGTTCCTCGGCTACGGCTTCGGCGTCTACGGCTGGAACGGGCAGTGGTCCGGCAACGTCCGCCACGACGTCGCCAACCCGCAGCTCTTCGTCGACGCCGCCACCTCGCTCGAGCGGGCCGGGTTCGACTTCATGATGCTCGAGGACTCATCCGTCCTCCCCGACGTGTTCGGCTCCTCGTTCGAGCACTCGCTGCGCTCCGCGATCGTGCGGCACGACCCCATGCCGCTGGTCCCGCTGCTCGCCGCCGCGACGAAGCACCTCGGCATCATCGCGACCGCCGCGACGCCCTTCTACCCGCCGTTCCTCGCGGCCCGGCTGATGTCCACGCTCGACCACCTGACGCACGGCCGTGTCGGCATCAACCTCGTCACGGCCTCACCGCACGCGGCCGCGCAGAACTACGGCTACGACCAGCACTTCGAGCACGACGAGCGGTACGCGATGGCCGACGAGTGGATCGACGCGGTCCGGGCGCTCTGGGACACGTGGGACGCCGACGCCCTCGTGCTCGACGAGGCGACCGGCGTCTTCGCCGACCACACGAAGGTGCGGTACGCCGACTTCGCGGGGAAGTACTACCGCACCCGTGGGCCGCTCAACACGGTCGCCAGCCCCCAGGGACACCCGGTGGTCTGCCAGGCCGGCGGCTCCCCGGCGGGTCGCGACCTCGGCGCGCGCAACGCCGACACGCTCATCGCCTCGGCACCGGGCGTCGACGCCATGCGCGAGTACGTCGACGACATGCATCGACGGATGGTCGGGTTCGGCCGCGAGGAGACGGACGCGAAGATCCTGTTCCTCGTCGAGCCCGTGCTCGCCGACACCGACGACGAGGCCGAGGCGAAACAGGCCCGACAGCTCGCCGCCACCCGGGAGAACATCGACGCGCAGCTGGCGAACCTGTCGTACACGTCCGGGTTCGACTTCGCGCAGTTCGACCTCGACGAACCGCTCCCGGCGGACCTCAAGGGCAAGAGCAACGGGCACCAGAGCGTCATCGAGGCGTTCCTGGCGAAGGCCGACGGCAAGACGCTCCGCGAGGCCCTCCCCGCGCAGCGCGACACCACGGGATCGGTCCGGCTCGTCGGCAGCCCCGAGACGGTCGCCGACCAGATGGAGGAGGCGATCGCCGCCTCGGGCGCCGACGGCTTCCTGGTCGGACTCCCGGTGACCCGGAAGAACCTGACCGAGGTCTGCGACGGACTCGCGCCGGTGCTCCGGCGCCGCGGTCTGATCAGGGACGGCTACGAGCACGAGACGTTCCGCGAGAACCTGCTCGCGTTCTGACACGCGAGTTGCCGGGAGGCGCGGCTCGACTCCGCCCCTGACCTGCGGTTTCCGCGTGGCCACCACCAGGGCGGCTCGCGCAATGAACGGTAACGGCACCTTCACGACGGGGTAACCGCCACGGCGTTGGATGAGATCCGAGAGAGAGGAACGGTCGCCATGATCACCACCGTCGTCGCCGGCAACCCCAAGCCCGGCTCGCACACGCTCGAGGCCGCGACGATCGTCGCCGAACGACTCACCGGGTCCGCGCCCGACCACGTCGTCGACGTCATCGCCCTCGGCCCGGGGATCCTCGGCTGGGGCGACCCCGGAGTGCAGGCCGCGGTCGCGACCGTCGCCGCGTCCGACCTCGTCGTGGTCGCCTCGCCCACGTTCAAGGCCACCTACACGGGCGTCCTGAAGCTGTTCCTCGACCAGTTCGCGACGGCCGACGGGCTCGCCGGGGTGACCGCCGTCCCGCTCATGCTCGGCGCCGGTCCCGCGCACCACATGGCCCCCGAGGTGTTCCTCAAGCCCGTGCTCGTCGAGCTCGGCGCCACCGTGCCCGTGCAGGGCCTGTACCTGAACGACAAGCACTACACCGACGAGTCGTCGACCGAGGGCTGGCTCGCCCGCTGGCGGGACGTCGTCCTCGCCGCCGCATCCGCACCGACCAAGGAAGGCACCAGCGCATGATCAAGCCCTACACCGCCGAGTCCGCGGACCCGACGCTCCTCCGGCAGGCGTTCTCCGGGTTCCCCTGCGGCGTCGCCGCACTCTCCGCGATCGTCGACGGCGCCCCGACCGTGCTCGTCGCGTCGTCCTTCACCGTCGGCGTCTCGCAGGACCCACCGCTCGTGATGTTCGCCGTGCAGCACTCGTCGTCCACGTGGCCGGCGCTCGCCGGAGCGGAGTCGATCGGCGTCTCGGTGCTCGGCGAACGGCACGAGAACGTCACGCGGCAGCTCGCCTCGCGCGACAAGTCCGTGCGCTTCGTCGGCGTGGACACGACGGTGTCCGACACGGGCGCGGTGTTCCTCGAGGGGGCACCGATCTGGATGGAGTGCTCGGTGGAGCACACGTACCCGGCGGGCGACCACGACATCGTCGTGCTCCGCGTGAACGGTCTGATGTCCGACTTCGCGCACAGCCCGTTGGTCTGGCACCGGTCGTCGTTCGCGAAGCTGAGCGCCTGACGCGTGACGTCCGTATGCTCGCCGCATGGCTGACTTCACCGCTGAGCAGGCCGCCGTCGTGCGGATCGAACGTGCCGAGGAAGGCCGCTGGGACCTCACGGTGATCAGCGACTCGGGCGTCCGGATGGGACACGGCGAGTACCTCTTCGACGAGGCGGACGACGACGCGGCGGGGGAGCAGGCAGCGGCCCTCGACTTCGTCCGCGGCTACGGCTTCCGCTTCGAACCGGACGCCGTGGTCGCCGACGGGCCCGATGCGTACTGGGCACCGCTTCTGGCGCTCGGCGAGCGGTAGCGTCGGGGTCCCTGCTCAGAGGGTCGCGATCAGCTGCTCGACCCGCGCGCGGATGGCGTCCCGGACGGGGCGGACGCGCTCGATCGGCTGCCCGGCCGGGTCGTCGAGCTCCCAGTCCTCGTAGCGCTTCCCGGGGAACACCGGGCACGCGTCGCCGCAGCCCATCGTGATGACGACGTCGGACTCCCGCACGGTGTCGGTCTCGAGCACGGCGGGGACGGCAGTCGCGATGTCGATGCCCTCCTCCGCCATGGCCTCGACCGCGACGGCGTTGACGCGGTCGGCCGGTTCGCTGCCGGCCGAGAACACCCGGACGCGGTCGCCCGCGAGGTGCTGCAGGTAGCCGGCGGCCATCTGGGACCGGCCGGCGTTGTGCACGCACACGAAGAGCACGGTGGGGCGGTCGGTCACGCGAGTGCCGCCGCCTCGAAGCCGATCAGCCAGGTGACGCCGAAGACGTCCCGCACGGTGCCGTCCCAGTCGCCCCACGGACGTTCCTGCAGCGGGTCCACGACGGTGCCGTCCGAGGCGAGGTCGTCGAACCAGCCGCGGAGCACGTCGGGTTCGGCGGCGCCGAGCAGTGAGAAGAGCAGCCCGGTCGCCGAGAACGAGGTCTCGCCGGTCGGGGCGTCGGCGGCGAACAGCGTGATGCCGCCGCCGGTGAGCTGCCCGTGCGCGACCGCGTCGGCGGGGCCGTCGGTGCGCGAGAAGTCCGCGAAGGTGGCGATGCTGAGCTCGCCGCCGAAGACGTCCTGCCAGCGCCCGAGTGCCTGGAGCGCGGTGCCGTCGAACTGGAAGTAGGGCGAGGGCCCGTTCACGTTCATGCCCCGGACCCTACCGCTCAGACCGCCGCGGCGAGCGTGTCGAACGTCCGGCGCAGCAGGGCCGGAGCGTCCTCGTCGGTGACGGACCAGGTGGCGATCGCGACGTCGAAGCACCCGAGCGCGGCCTGCACGAGGACGGCCGCACCGAGCTCGGCGCCGCCGGGGTCCCCGGCGCGCAGCCGCTCGGTCAGGATCGGCGTCAGGACGTCCGCCCAGGCGAGGTGCTTCTCGAGGTTGCGGGCGCGGAGCGACGGCGTCGACGTCATGACGCGGACCGACCGCCGACCGGACTCGGGGTCCTCGTCGGCGCGGACCATCATGCCGACGAACGCCTCGCGCAGCGCGGTCCAGGCCGGTTCGTCGTCCGGACGCTCCCGGAGCGCCTCCGCGAGCGAACCCCGGTGTCGCAGTGGATCGCCGATGACGGCGTCCTCCTTCGCCGGGAAGTACCGGTGGAAGCTCCGCGCCGAGATGCCGACCTCGGCCGCGATCTGCTCGACGGTGACGGCGTCGAACCCGTCGCGGTCGAACCGGGCGACGGCGACCGCTGCGATCCGCGCGCGCACGGCTTCACGCGTGATGTCCCGCAGTCCGGTCCGCGCGCTCGTCTCACCCACGACGGCATCGTACCGAGGGAGGCGGAACATGACCAAGTTGTCAGAGACTGACAGAACGGGCGTACAGTGTCATCTGCATCGCCAGACACGACGGAAGGACGGCACATGCAGCAGCGCACTCTCGGGACCCAGGGCCTCACGGTCGGATCCATCGGCTACGGCGCGATGGGGACGGTCTTCGCGTACGGGCCCGCCGACGACACCGAGTCCATCGCGGCGATCCGTCGCGCGCACGACCTCGGCGTCACCCACTTCGACACCGCCGAGATGTACGGGTGGGGTGCCGGGGAACGACTCCTCGGTGCGGCCCTGGCGCCCATCCGCGACGAGGTCACCATCGCCACCAAGTTCGGCTTCACTGCGGACGACTGGGCGCCCGACTCCCGCCCCGAGCACATCCGCGAGGTCGTCGACCAGAGCCTGCGGAACCTCGGCACCGACTCGATCGACCTCCTCTACCAGCACGTCCACGACCCGGCGGTGCCGATCGAGGACGTCGTCGGCGTGATGGCGGAGTACGTGCAGGCCGGCAAGGTCAAGTACCTCGGGCTCTCGAACACCGACGGCGACCAGCTCCGTCGGGCCCACGCCGTGCACCCGATCTCGGCGTTCCAGACCGAGTACTCCGTGTTCGCCCGGGAGTCCGAGGAACTCTTCCCGCTCGTCGACGAGCTCGGCATCGGGCTCGTGGCCTACTCGCCGCTCGCGCGCGGGTTCCTCGGCGGGGCCGTCCAGCCGCGGTCCGCCTACCCCGAGGACGACATCCGGCACATGCTCGAGTGGTGGGCGCCGGAGCACTTCGACCAGAACGTCGCGGTCGTCCGGGCGCTGACCGCGATCGCCGACGAACACGGCGTCTCGCTCTCGCAGCTGTCCCTCGCGTGGATCCTGGCGCAGCGGGACGACGTCGTCCCGATCCCGGGGTCGAAGAACCCCGACCGGGTCGCGCAGAACGTCGCGGCGGCCGGTGTCGTCCTCGCGGCCGACGACCTGGCGCGCATCGACGCGCTCTCGCGCGACGTGCGCGGCAAGCGCATCGAGAGCCGGGTCTGACGGGCGTCGGTGGGCAGTGGGCGCGACCGGTGACGGACGGGAGGCGCGGTGCGGGCCCGCATCGCGCCTCCCGTCCGTCAGCCGAACAGCGCGAGGGCCTCGTCGACGACGTCCTCGGGGCGGCCCTCGCCGTGCGTCGCCCACCATGTGAGCGCCGTGCTCGCCGCCGCCGCGAGGGCGTGCGCGCGGACCCGCGTCGCGAGGTCGTCGACCGACCCGCCGTCCCGCTCGGCCACGAACCGCTCGATCACCCCGGTGAGCGCCGTGGACGCGGCCTCCCCGCCGCGCTCGAGGGAGGGGTTCGCGCGGATGACCCGCAGGCGGTGGCGGGTGATCTCGATCGAGTCGTCCGGGAACGTGGCACCGACCCGGTACGCGGCGCGGAGCGCGACCCACGCGGGCTCGGAGGCCGGGCGGAGGCGGAGCTCGTCGGTGAAGCGCACCGCGAACTCGTCGAGGCCGCCCCACACGAGCGAGGCCTTGCTCGGGAAGAGCCGGAACAACGAGCGGCGGCTGACCCCGGCGGCCGTCGCGACGTCGTCCATCGAGACGGCGTCGAAGCCCTGCTCGTCGAAGAGCCGCAGGGCCACGAGCGACACCGCAGCGGGGTCGATCGTCCGCGGGCGTCCGGTCGGCCGGTCGCTCGTCGAGCTCATGGATTCCTTTCGGCACTGAGTGCTACAACTGTGGTGGCGCAGCGAGCGCCTGTCAGTGAGGAGACGACATGACCGACACCACCGCCGGACGGTTCACCGGCAGGACCATCATCGTCACCGGAGCGGGTTCCGGCATCGGACGCGCCACGGCGACGCGCATCGCGAACGAGGGCGGACGGGTGATCGCCACCGACGTCGTCGCCGAACGGCTCGATGTGCTGCGCGCCGAACTCGTCGACGCCGCCGGCCTCGACGTCGAGACCGTCGTCGGCGACGTCGCCGCGCCGGAGACGATCGACGCGCTCCTCGCCGCCGCGGGCGACCGGGTCGACGGGCTCGCGAACGTCGCCGGCATCATGGACGCGTTCCTCCCGCCGAGCGAGGTCGACGACGCCACCTGGGACCGCGTCTTCAGCGTGAACGTCACCGGGCCGATGCGGCTCACCCGAGCGGTCCTGCCGTTGATGATCGCCGCCGGACGCGGTGCGGTCGTGAACGTGGCGTCCGAGGCAGCTCTCCGGGCGTCGGCCGCGGGTGCTGCGTACACGGCGTCGAAGCATGCGATCGCCGGGTTCACGAAGAGCGTCGCGTTCTTCCACGGGCCGCAGGGCATCCGCGCCAACGCCGTCGCGCCCGGTGCGGTGGCGACGAACATCGAGGCGCCGATGCGCAGCGAGTACGCGGCCGGACGGGTGGGGCCGATCATGCAGACGACGATCCCGCCGGTGGCGCAGCCCGAGCAACTCGCGGCGGCGATCACGTGGTTGCTCAGCGACGACTCGGCCAACGTGAACGGCGCGGTGCTGCCGAGCGACGGCGGGCGGTCGGTGGTCTGAGCGGGGCGGTCGGCGTCGAGGGCGGTGGCTACGTCTCGCTGTCGCGGACGAACGCTGCGAAGCCCGGGATCGTGAACTCGAGCGTGCCGCGGTCGGCGGGCTGGATGAGTCCCTTGTCGATCAGTCGTGCACGGGGCGTGGAGAGCTGGTTGCTGCCCGTGTTCAGCGACGCCGCGATCGCAGCGCGCGACACCGGCCCGTCCCCGTGTTCAGCGATGGCTGCGAGCATGCGTCGTTCCGACGGAGAGCATGCAGACCATCGTGCTCGGAACAAGGCATCGAGGTCCGCCTGCATCGCGTCGCGTCCGTGCTCGACCGCCCTGAGCTCGATGGCGCTTCCCGGATCGGGCCGTCCTGCAGCCGTCCAGGCCGCATCCGCGATGAGTTGGACGAAGTAGGGGTATCCCTGCGCGATCGCGAGCGCACGGTCGACCGCGGGCTGCGTCCAGTGGACCCCGAGTGCGCGAGCGGGTCCGATGAGTGCGATCTCCTCGGCCTCGCGGTGGAGCGGCCCGAGCGGGCGGTACGCAAGCCGTTCGCTGAACGTGACGATCCCGGCGATGGTCTCGGGTGCGTTCGGGAGCCCTGCAGCGAACACGGCCGCCGGGACGTCCGCGCCTTCGGCTTGGAGATGCTGCCAGGCGTACACCAGCGTCCGGAGGCCCGAGGGATCTGCGGACTGGATCTCGTCGATCAGGATCACCAGTGGTCGTTCTGCGACGGCTGCCCGGATCACTGCCTCGAGAGCGCGCGCTCCGGACTGGTCCGGACGGTCACCGTCGGTCGGTGGTCGGAACGTGCTGGTCGCGGTCGCGATGCCGGGGACCCCGACCGAGAGCTGCAGTGTCTCGATCCGTTCCCGCAGCCCGGTCCTGACGTGCTCGGCCAAGCCGTCCGTGATGGTGTGGACACTCGCTGCGATCTGCGCGATGAGTCCTTGCTCCTCGCCCGCGGTCACCCACACCGTCGCCGCGCCGCGGGCCGACACGCGCCGCTGGTACTCGCGGAGCAGCGACGTCTTCCCGAATCCTCGGGCGGCGTGGTCGACGCGGATCCGTCCGACGAGCCGCCCGAGGTCGATGAGCGTCGAGAGGCGTTCGTCGACCTCGGCGAGCTGCCGGGCGCGACCGGGCACGATCCGTGCGACTTCTCCGGGCGTGTACGGACTCGGCTGCATGAATCCTCGATCGATTGTTATGAAACTGCTCTTTCATAACAGTGTATCGGCGCGGGTGACGCCGCCTACACTGCCGACATGACCGAGGTCCCCGACGCCCGCTCCGACTGGGGCCGGTTCGCCCCCGACTCCGTCGAGCGGCGGATGCTGAGGTGATTTACCAACAGGGGGCGGAGTGGTAGAAAACTACCGATTGCGGTAGTTTTCTATCACTATGCAGCTCCAACGCCCGTTCGCCTCCGTGACCACTGCGGTCGACGGCGACGTGCTGATGGTGCTCTCCCGAGCGGCCGGACCGATGACGATCGCGGACATCAGTCGGCTCGTGCCCGATCGCTCGTACGCCGGCGTGCGGAACAGTGCCGACCGGCTGACGGAACAGGGCATCGTCAACGGGTTCCGGACCGGACGGACGAAGGCGTTCGCGCTGAACCCCGACCACCTCGCCGCTAGTGCGGTCCGAGCGCTGGCGGACATGCGGCGCGAGCTCCTCGAGCGGCTCACCGTCGGGTGCGACGGCCTCCCACTCCGGTACGGGGCCGTGTTCGGCTCCGGTGCCCGGGGTGAGATGCGGCCGGACAGTGACCTCGACCTCTGCTTCGTCGTCATCGCCGGGCGTCGTCCCGAGGCGGAGGACGCCGTCCACGCGCTGTGCGAACGCGCGCAGAGGTGGACCGGGAACGTCGTGCGTCCCGTGGTCTTCGACGAGAGCGAGATCGACGCTGCGGATCCGCTCCTCGCGTCCGTCGCCAGGGACGGTGTTCCCATCGCAGGTGATGGTCGTTGGCTGTCCCGGAAGCTCCGTACGCTGGCCGGGTGACACCGCGTACCGGCACCACCGCGCAGGGCGACGAGTCGTTCCGCCGGGGCCGACTCGCGAAGGCCACCGAGTTCCTCGACGCTGCCGACACGCTGCGCGAGCTCGGGGGAGAGTCGGGGGTGCTCACCTCGACGTCGCCGTTCGCGAACGCCTTCGTCGTGCAGTGCGTGCTGAGCGGGATCGCCGCGGCGGACGCGATCTGCGTCGCGAGGACCGGCAGGTACTCGCGGACCGGTGCCCACGACGAGGCCGTTCCGGTGCTCCGAGCGGCGGCCGGGCAGGCGGTCGCGAAGCACCTCGAGGTCCTCCTCGCCGTGAAGAACAAGGCCGAGTACAACGCGAAGTCCGTGAGCGACACGGACATCGTGCGCGCGGGGGCGGCGGCCGAGGCACTGGAGTCGGCGGCGCGCTCGAACTGAGCGGCCGCCTACACTGCCGACATGACCGAGGTCCCCGACGCCCGCTCCGACTGGGGCCGGTTCGCCCCCGACTCCGTCGAGCGGCGGATGCTCGACGACACCGGGACCGCACTCGGGCTCGTCCTCCGTCCCCGCACCGTCGTGCTCGACCGTGCCCGGGTCGAGGTCGAGGGCATCGACGCCGACGACCGCGTGGTGGTGCAGCTCGTGGCGAACCAGGGCGCCTACAAGCCGGCCTGGCGCAACAAGGTGATGGCCGACCTGTTCAAGCTGCTGTGGTTGCGGCAGTCCGTCCCCGGGGCCGAGCGGGCCGTCCTCGTCGTCGCCGAACCGGCAGCGCGGGCGCTCGCCGGGTGGGTCTCGGTGGCTGCCGAGGACCTCGGGATCGAGGTGCTCGTCTGGGACGGGCGGACGGCGGCGCCCTCGCAGCGCTGACCCCGTGCAGTCGTTCACACGTTCGCAACACATGTGGCCAGACTCCGTAACACGAGCGTCCTAACCTCATCACCAGCAGCGGATTTCCGCGTCGCAGACGAACCCGAGCTCGCGACGCACGCTCTCCGCCATACGAGACCGAGCCTGCGTGCTCGCCGACGGTATGGAGGAACGGATGACCACAGCAGCGGTCCGGGTGGACGCGGTGCGCAAGGTGTACGGCAGCGGTCCGAGCGCCATGGTGGCCCTCGACGACGTCGAGCTGACGATCGAGCCCGGGAAGTTCGTGTCGCTCATCGGCCCGAGCGGCTGCGGGAAGTCGACGCTGCTGCGGCTCGTCGCCGGCCTCGAGCCCGCCGACCGCGGCGACGTGCAGGTCCACGGCGTCACCCCGGCGCAGGCGTGCGCGGCGAAGCTCATCGGCCTCGTGCCCCAGACGCCGGCGCTGCTGCCCTGGCTCACCGTGCTGCAGAACGTCTCCCTCGCCGGACGGGTCAACCCCGGTGCCGGTCGTCGGCGCGCCGCGATCGAGGACCTCGCGGAGCGCGGTGCGGACAGCGGCCCGGACATGCGCCAGCTGCTCCGGATGGCCGGGCTCGGCGAGGCGGAGGACAAGCTGCCCGCCCAGCTCTCCGGTGGCATGCAGCAGCGTGCGGCGATCGTCCGGGCGTTCGGCCTGCGCCCCGACGTGCTGCTCATGGACGAGCCGTTCTCGGCCCTCGACGAGTTCACCCGCGAGGCCCTGCAGGACCAGCTGCTCGACCTCTGGGACGAGCTGCGGACGACGGTGCTCTTCGTCACGCACTCCGTGTCCGAGGCGGTCCGGATGTCGGACACCGTGGTCGTGATGGCGCCGCGTCCCGGGCGCATCGTCGACGTCATCGACATCGACCTGCCGCGACCGCGGAACCAGCGTCTGTTCGAGGAACGGCGCTTCCACGAGTACGAGGACCTCGTCCGCGAGCGGTTGCACAACGCGTGGCGTGCGACGGACGCGGCCTGAGGGAGACGACACGATGACCACCACCAGCACGACCTCCACCGCCTCCGCCACGACCACCACCGCCGAGTCCGAGGCCGCAGCGACCCGTCGGCCGCTCCCCGGTTGGATCCGCCCGACGGTCTGGGCGCCCCTCGTCGTGATGCTCGCCGTCCTCGCCGTGCTCTGGCAGATCGGCGCGACGACGATGCCGTACCTGCTGCCGCCGCTGCCCGCGGTGGGGGAGACCCTCGCCACGCAGCTGCCCTACTACCTGCAGAACGCCGGGATCACCCTCGTCGAGTCGCTCGTCGGCCTCGGCATCGGGTTCGTGGCCGCGTTCGTCCTCGCCGTGCTGACGAGCGAGCTGCCGATCGTCCGCCGCGCGGTGATGCCGATCGCGATCGTCCTCAACGTGACGCCGCTCGTCGCGATCGCCCCGGCCCTGGTGGTGGCGTTCGGGTTCGGCCCGCTGCCGAAGCTCGTGATCACTGCGCTCATCTGCTTCTTCCCGATCCTCATCAACACCGCGGCCGGGCTCCGGTCCGTCCCGCAGCCCGTGCTGCAGGTGTACCGGACGATCGACGCGTCCCGCCTCGAGATGCTCGTGCACCTGCGGATCCCGAACGCCCTGCCGTTCGTCTTCGCGGCGCTCCGCATCGTGTTCCCGCTGTCGATCATCGGCGCGGTCGTGGCGGAACTCTCCGCCTCCGGGTCGACGGGCGGGCTCGGCACGGTGATCAGCACGGCGTCGTCGATGAACCAGCTCGCAGTGGTGTACGCCGCGATCGCGATCCTCGCGGTGATGGGCGTGGTCCTGCTCGGACTCATCTCGCTCGTCGAGCGGCGGGTCCTCCGCTGGCACCGCACCGCGAACGAGTGACGGCGACCGCCGCCCGACGCACCGACCCGCCACCGCACCGCCCCGCGACCGCACCGCCCGGCCACCGCACGCCGCCCCGCGGCCCAGCAGCACCACCCGTCGGCGCGAGCCTGCCCACGCGAGGCCAGCCGCGCCTCCAGGCCGACACCCGACGACCACCCCGACCCACACCCCGCGCCCGCCCCGCCCCCGCCCTGCACCACCCATCCCTTCCCACAGGAGTGACCATGCAGCACCGCACCCACCCGCACCGCACCCGCCCGCACCGCACCACGGCCGCGCTCGCGGCCCTCGCCGCCACCGCCGCCGTGGCCCTCGCCCTCACCGGCTGCAGCACCGGCTCGAGCGCGGGCACCGGCTCGTCCGAGGGCAGCGCCATCTCCGCCGAACGGTGCAAGGAGAACAAGGCCGCCGGCCCCATCACCTACCTGTCCGGCTACCAGTACCAGTCCTCGGCGTCGATCCTCGAGTACATCGCGGCCGACGAACTGGGCTACTTCAAGGACCTCTGCCTCGACGTCACCCTCAAGCCCGGGTCGGGCGACACCGCGCAGAACACCAAGCTCCTCGCGAGCGGCCAGGCGACCGTGTCGGCCGTCGCGGAGCAGGACCTCATCCAGGCCCGGGCGAACGGCATCGACATCACCGGCATCTCGTCCTACTCGAACGCCGGGCTCGACATCCTGATGACGAACAAGGACATCACGAAGCTCCCGCAGCTCGACGGGAAGGTCGTCGGCCACAAGGGCTACGTCCCCGCCTCCGTCCGGGCGATGATGGAGAAGGCCGGTGTGGACTGGGACTCGCTCACCCTGGTGAAGGAGGGCTACGACCCCTCGGTCCTGCCGCGCAAGCAGAACGGTCTCGAGGCCCTCACCGGCTTCGTGTCGAACGAGCCGAACCTGCTCAAGGCCGCGGGCGACGACGTCACCGTGTGGCAGCCCGTCGACTACGGGATCCCCTCGTCGATCGGCGCGATGGCCGTGAACCCCGCGTTCGCGAAGGCCCACCCGACCGCCGTCGAGGACGTCCTGCGCGCCGCCCTGCACGCGTACGACTTCTGCGCGTCGAGTGCCGCGAAGACCAAGCAGTGCGTCGGGTACGCCGCGAAGCTCTCCGGCGCGACCTACGACGAGGCGCAGAACGCGAAGATCTGGACGACCGAGACGAAGGTCATCGCGGACAACCCGACGCCGGGCCAGCCGCTCGGGGGGATCGACCCCGAGAACGTGTCGAAGCTCGTCGACATGCTGCACCAGTTCGACATCGTGAAGAGCTCGGTGACCGCGGACGACGCGAAGAGGTGGTTCACGAACGAGTACATCGACGCGATCACGAAGGACGGCGAGACCGTCTGGCCCGCGCCGTGACCACGGTGGGTCGCGCGGACGCGCGACCCACCCGGCACGACGTGACACGCACCGAGCAACGACCAGAGAGGCGGCGCACCATGCCCGCGAAGGAGTACGGGATCTTCCTCCCGATCGGCAACGGCGGATGGATGCTCTCCACCACCGCACCCCACCCCGAGGCGACCTACGCCTGGAACAAGCGCGCAGCCCTGCACGCCGAAGCGATCGGCCTCGACTTCGTGATGTCGATGGCGAAGTGGCGCGGCTTCGGCGGGAGCACCGACCACTGGGGACGCTCCCTCGAGTCGATGACGATGATGGCCGGGATCGCCGAGGCGACCGAGCGCGTGAAGATCTGGGCGACCATGCACGCGAACGTCCACAACCCGGCTGTCGCGGCGAAGATGTACACGACGCTGCAGGACCTCTCCGGGGGTCGGGCGGGCATGAACATCGTCAACGGGGCCTACGCGGCCGAGTTCGAGCAGTTCGGGATCTGGGACGCCGGCCTCAGCCACGCCGACCGCTACCGGATGACCGAGCTCTGGACCGAAGCGGTCACCCGCCTCTGGACCGAGGACAGCGTCACGATGCACACGCCCTACTTCGACCTCGACGCCTGCGAGTCCCGCCCGCACCCGGCCAGCAGACCGACGATCATCAGCGCCGGCAAGTCCGAGGCCGCTCGCGCGTTCCAGGCGAAGTACGCCGACGGTGCGTTCCTCGCGGCGGACAGCCTCGACGAGATGCGCGACCTGTCCCGCGACGTCCACGACCGCGCGGCCGACGAGGGTCGGGTGTGCCGGACCTACTCGATGCTCACCGTCGTGCAGGACGAGACCGACGAGGCCGCGCAGCGGAAGGTGCGTGAGTGGGGTGCCGGCGTCGACCGCGAGGCACTGGCCTCGATGCGGGCGTCGTGGGGCGTCCCCGCCGAGCAGGCCCGTGCGTGGGCGGACGGTGCTGCGGGTGAGGACGCGTTCCAGACCGCGTACGTCGCCGGTTCCGCCGAGACCGTCACGGAGCACATCGAGTACATCGTCGACCGGGGCGAGCTCGACGGCCTCATGCTGATCTTCCCCGAGTACGACCAGGACATGGTGCGCTTCGGCGAGACCGTCCTGCCGGCACTCCGCCAGCACGACGCGGCGGTCGTCCGGTGACCGGCGGCAGCAGCGGGCTCGACCCGCGACTCGCCCGGTTGCTGGACGGACCCTCGTCGTCCGGTGCTGGTGGCCGCACGCCGGCGCTCGTCGTCGTCGACGTGCAGCGCGACTTCGGTGAACCCGCGCGCATCGCCGGCTACGGGCTCGACGACCGTGCGTTCGCCGCGGTGGACGCCGCGATCGTCCGGATCGGCGCCCTCGTCGACGAGGCGCGAGCCACCGGCGTCCCCGTCGTCTGGGTCGAGCTCGGCAGCGACCCGTCCGCCCCGTGGCACAGCAGCACGTGGCTGCGCGGCGGTGCGCTCGACGGACCGATGCCGGAGGACGAGCCCTGCCGCATCGGCACCGCCGGCGCTGAGTGGTACCGCACCGCGCCGGCGCCTGGTGAGACCCGCGTCGTCAAGCGCGGCTACAGCGGGTTCCTCGGCACGGACCTGGAGGCGCGGCTCACCACCGCCGGGATCGGCTGGCTGACCGTCGTGGGACTCACGTCCGAGTGCTGCGTCTTCGCGACGGCGCAGGACGCGATGCAGCTCGGCTGGCCCGTCGTGGTGCCGTCGGACGCCACCGCCGCCTACGACATCGACGTGCACGACGCCGCGCTCACGATGATCGAGCTCAACGTCGGTGTCGTCACGGACGCTGCCGAGACCACCGCGCTGTGGCAGGCGTGGGCGGCGTCGCCAGTGGGTGCCCCGTGAGCGGCATGCACATCGCCTACGACCTGTCCTTCACCCACACCGAGGGGCGCTGGGCCGCACCCGGCAGCTGGGTCGGCCAGGACTTCCCCGACGTCCGCATGTACATGGAGGTGGCCCGCACGGCCGAGCGCGCCGGGGTCGACATGCTGTTCTTCGGCGACGGCTCCGGTGTCCCGAGCACGTGGCGCGGCAGCATCGACCCGGCGGTCGAGTGGGGGATCCAGTGGCCCCGGCAGGACATGTCGCCGGTCATCGCGGCGATGTCGACGGTGACCGAGCACATCGGGTTCGGACTCACCTACTCGTCGACCTTCACGCACCCGTTCTCCACCGCACGGCTGCTCAACTCGCTCGACCACGTCACGGGCGGCCGGATGGCGTTCAACGTCGTCGCGTCCTCGCGGGGTGCGGACGCCGCGAACTACGGCTCCGACCACCTGATCGACCACGACCTCCGGTACGAGCGGATGGAGGAGTTCATCGGCGTCTGCCGTGCGCTCTGGGACTCCGTGGCGCCGGACGCGATCGTCCGCGACCGGGCGACCGGGCGGTTCGCCGACCCGTCGCGCGTGCACCCCATCGACCACGACGGCCGGTTCTTCAAGGTGCGGGGGCCGCTCGCCAGCGTCCCGAGTCCGCAGCGCCACCCGGTCGTCGTGCAGGCGGGCAACTCGCCGCGGGGCATCGCCGCGAGCGCGTCGTTCGCCGACCTCGTGTTCGGGTTCGGGGCGAGCGTCGCCGGGCAGCTCCGGCACCGGAACGCACTCGACGCGGCACTGACGGACGCCGGACGGGACCCCGCCGCGGTCGGGATCCTCTGGGCGACCCAGGTGATCGTCGGCGCGACGCTCGCCGAAGCCCAGGCCCGACGGGACTCGCTCCTGTCGTTCTGGAACCGTGAGGCCGTCGGGACCTTCATCTCGCACAACGCCGGGTACGACTTCTCGACGCTGCCGGCCTCCTTCCGGCTCGGGGACCTGCGCGACGAGATCGTCGCCGCCCAGGCGAGCCCGGCCGGACTCGTCGGCAGCCTGGTCGCCGAGTTCGGGGAGGACCACACGATGGACCGCGACGACTTCTTCGAGCACGGGTGGCGCGCGGCGACCGGCCTCGACCACATGCTCGTCGGCGACGCCGCGGGGGTGGCCGACGCGCTCCAGGAGAACTTCGCCGCGACCGGTGGGCGGGGCGGCTACATGCTGTCCAGTCCGCTCGGGATGCCGTCCGGGTTCGCCGACCTCAGCGAGCTGCTCGTGCCGGAGCTCCGCTGCCGCGGGGCCCTCGCGCCGCGGTACCCGGGGGCCACGCTCCGCGAGAACCTGGCGGTGTGAGGTGACCCCGGCCCGTCGGTGGCTCGCGCTCGGCGGGCTCTGCCTCGGCTTCTTCATGCTGCTGCTCGACGGCACGATCGTGTCGGTCGCCCTGCCCGACCTCGGGCGTGACCTCGGCGCCGACGCGTCGACGTCGGTGTGGGTGAACAGCGCCTACCTCTTCGCGTTCGCCGTCCCGCTGCTCGTGGCGGGCCGGCTCGGCGACCGGTTCGGACACCGGCGCGTGTACCTCGTCGGGCTCGCGGTCTTCACTATCGCCTCGGTCGGGTGCGCGGCCGCGCCCGGGATCGGCGCCCTCGTCGGCTGGCGTGCGGTCCAGGGCCTCGGCGCGGCGCTGCTCACCCCGCAGTGCCTGACCGTGATCCGGTCGCTGTTCGAACCGCCGAGGCTCGCCGTCGCGCTCGCCGTCTGGAGCGCCGGCGGCGGGGCAGCGACGGTCGCCGGGCCGATCGTCGGCGGGCTGCTCGTCGAGGCGTGGGGGTGGCCGTCGGTGTTCCTCGTGAACGTGCCCGTCGGGATCGTCACGGCGATCGCGGTCCTCCGCTTCGTGCCCGTCTCCCGGCGCATCGCGGTCCCGCTGCCCCTGTTCGCCGTCGTCGGCGTGACCGTGGGGGTCCTCGGCGTGGTCGTCGGCGTGCAGGGCACGGACACCGGGCTGCTCGCCGACCCGGTCGCCCGTGGCGGTGCGGTCCTGCTCGGCGCCGCGGTGGTGGCGGCCGTCCTCGTCCGGCAGCGGCGAGCCGGCGACCGCGCCCTCGTGCCGCTCGCCCTCTTCCGCGACCGCGGTTTCGTCACCGGGTCGTGGGGCGCCACGGCCGCGTCGTTCTGCGTCGGGTCCGCCCCGATCCCGCTCATGCTCGAACTGCAGCAGACCCGCGGGCTGAGTGCGGGATCGGCGGCCCTCGTGCTCGTGCCGATGGGGGTCGCGTGCCTCGCCTCGGCGCCGTTCGTCGGCCGCATGACGAACACCGCCGGGCCCCGGGCGACCGCGACGGTCGGAGCCGTCCTGCTCGTCGTGTCGGTGGCACTGACCGCGGTGCTCGTCGGTGCCGCGGCGCCCCTCTGGACGATCGCCGCGGCCTTCACCGGGTTCGGGATCGCGAACGCGTTCGTCTGGTCGCCGTTCTCCCTCGCCGCGGTCCTCGGTGCGGGTCCCGCGACGGTCGGGGCGGCATCGAGCGTCTTCAACACCGTGAAGCAGCTCGGCGCCGTGCTCGGCAGCACCGCGACGGCCGTGCTGCTCGCCACCGCGGGTGACGCGGTCGCGCTCGGTGCGCTCGCGCTCGTCGCCTGCGGTGCCGTGGTCGCCGCGCGTGCGCTGTCCGGCCGTCCGGGTGCCCCGGTCGTCCTGACCGGCGTGATCGTCCACGGTGCGGGGGTCGGGCACGACCTGGGGTTCCCCACCGCGAACCTGCGGCCCGAGGACGAGTCTGCTGCTCCCGTCCCCGCCGACGGGGTCTACGTCGGATGGCTCGCGGCTCCCGTCGGCGCTCCGCCACGGCAGGCCCTCGTGTCGATCGGCAGCAACAGCACCTTCCCCGACCGACCGCGCACGGTCGAGATCCACGTGCTCGACTTCGACGGCGACCTGTACGGCTCGGTCGTCGAGCTCACCGTCGGCCGGCGCATCCGACGCCAGCGCACGTTCCGCGGGCCGGACGCGCTCGTCGCCGCGATGCGGTCCGACGAGCGTCGGGCCCGTGCGGTGCTCGCCCGCTCCTGACCGATCGTCCCTGACCGTTCACCCCTGACCGTTCGTTCCCCGAGGAGGACCCCGTGCACGACCACTTCATCGAGGACCCGCTCGACATCCGTGAGGCCATCGCCGAGGTGCCATCTGTCGTGGCCGCGATCGCCGCGTGCGTCGACGGTTCCCCCGTGGTCATGGTGGCGACGTCCTTCACCGTCGGCGTCTCCTACGACCCGCCGTTGGCGACGATCGCCGTGCAGCACTCGTCCACGACGTGGCCCGACCTCGCAGCAGCGCCGACGCTCGGCATCTCGGTGCTCGGCGACGGACACGGGCCGCACACGGCGCAGTTGGCGTCCCGGGACCGTGCGCGACGCTTGCACGGCATCGAGTACGCCACCGCCGGGTCCGGTGCGGTCTTCCTCGACGGTGCCCACTCGTGGTTCGAGTGCTCGGTCGAGGGTGTCCACCGTGCGGGCGACCACGACATCGTGGTGCTCCGTGTTCTCCGGGTCGCGCGGGATGCCGCCCGGTCTGCGCTCGTCTGGCACCGGCCGGCGCGCTCGGCCGATCACCCCCGGACGGGGGCGCGTGCCGGAGTGAGCACTCCTCCGTAAGATGAAACAATGTCAGCAGCGCCCGCAGGTTGGTACGACGACCGTGACCCAAGGTTCGTCCGCTACTGGGACGGGCAGGCCTGGACCGAGCACGTTCAGCTCAAGCGGTCAACGCAGGGGGACCCCGGTGCCCGTATTCCGGACGCTGACGATACGGCCGCGCCTCGGACCCGTCGGGACGCTCGAGCGGCCGATCGGTCGAGGCGAACAGAATCTCCCGGAGACGGGCCCAAACCGATCGACAAGCTGTCGAAACGTGAGGCGCGAGAGCGGTTGCGCGCCGCGGAGGAGCGAATCGAGGCTGGCGAAGCAGTCGTTGCACGCTACAAGATGCGCGCTTTCGACGATGTTGACGAATACCGGGCCGAGCAGGAACGCCAGATCACCACCCTTCGAGCCCAACTCGCGACTGAGCAAGCGGAAGCGCGCGACCTGTTGGCGAAGGAGCTTGCATCGGCTCGCGAGCGATTTGCGGCTGAAGAGGCGGTGGAGCGGCGCAAATCCGAAGAAGCGGTCACCAGCGCCGAGGACCGTGTCCGCGAGGCTGTTCGACAGGTTGCTGACGCCAAAGCTGCTCAGGAAAGGCTCAACGCGGACATCAGCGTTCGAAGAGCCGAACTCGTGGACCTCGACGCAGCAGTGGAACTACAAGAGGTCGGGCTCTTCGATTTCGACAACCCCGCCGCATCGTCGACGGAACTGGCAGCGAAGCTGGAGGCACTGCGCTACCGCATCAAGAACGCCGTCCGCGACAAGAGAGCGGTGACGACGGCGCCACGCTTCACGTTCAACAGCTCAGAAGCGCAGGGTCGAAAATTCATGACGGACATGGCGAAGGTGCTGCTGCGGGCGTACAACGCGGAAGCCGAAAACGCCGTGAAGGCGACTCGCGCAGGCAACCTGCACGTCGCCCAGACGCGACTGAGTAGGGCTGCGGAGCAGATCGCCAAGAGCGGCACGATGATCGACCTCCGCATCGAGCCGAGCTACCACCGGATGCGGCTTGAGGAAATTGCTCTTGCTAATGAGCACCTCCGGACCGTGCAAGCAGAGAAAGAGCGTGAACGGGAGCGTCGAGCGGACCTCCGCGAGCAGCAACGAGCTGCTGCTGAGTTACAAGCCGAGCACGACCGCCTGGAGAAAGAACGTCAGCACTACTTGTCCACGCTCGCGGCCTTGCAAGCCAACGGTGACACTGAAGGTGCCGCTCGTGTTCGGGCCAGACTGGAGGATGTCGATCGCGCAATCACCGACGTGGACTACCGAGCAGCGAATGTGCGAGCCGGTTACGTCTACGTCATCTCCAACGTCGGCGCGTTCGGAGAACGCATGGTGAAGATCGGCATGACGAGAAGGTTGAAGCCGATGGATCGCGTCATCGAGCTCGGAGATGCATCGGTGCCGTTCCGCTTCGACGTGCACGCGTTGTTCTTCGCTGACGATGCGGTGGGGGTCGAGACGATGCTGCATCAGGCCTTCGCGAAGCAGCGGGTGAACAAGGTCAACCTGCGCCGTGAGTTCTTCTACGTCACGCCGTCGGAGGTTCTCGATGCTCTCAAGAGCCACTCGGTCGAGGTGGTTGAGTACACCGTTGAGCCCGCCGCGGAAGAGTTCCGTACGAGCGAACTTGCGGTGGACGCGTTCACGCCGGCGCTAGTGGAGAACGCGACGATGCGGAATGCAGCGTCAGTCGCTTCCACTGGAGACTGATGTTCGCATTGTGTTGAAGGGAAGTGCTCACCCGCCGATTCTCCCAGCCCCTGTGATGCCTCCGCGAGGTGCCATGAGGAGCTGGCAGGCGCGGGGCGTTGCGTGTCTTTCCGATGGTCCACGAATGAGAACGGAGCCGCATTGAACGCACTCCCACTCGTCCTCGGGCTCGTGCTGGTGGTCGGCGGATTGGCGTGCATCCCGTGGGTGGTGCAGCGGAACCGCAACCACGCGCCCTCCGACCGTGGACGGCTGATCGCAGTCGTGATCGCACTCGTCATGCTCGTCGCCGGCGCGCTGCTCCTCCGGTGAACGTCGTTGACTGACTCGCTGGCGCTCTGGGTCATCGGCGGCGCCTTCGTGCTCCTCGGCTGCGCGACCGCGGTGTCGCCGGAGGCGATGCACGACTTCCTGCAGCGGCAGATGCGCATCGTCCAGGGCAAGAAGGCAGCTGATCGTCACGCCCGGTTGCCCACGGCACTCTTCCGGGCCGTGGGCATCGCCATGCTCTGCGTCGGCATCGTGCTCGGCGTGTTCGCTGCGACGGGCGGCTGAGCGCCGAAGGGCCCGCTCAGCCCCGCACGACCGCCGCCACCGTCGCCACGACGACCTCGCGCCGCCGCGCCGCCCCCACCTCGTCGGTCAGCCGGGCGTACTCCGGCGTCGCACCGCTCCACAGCGCAGCGGTGTGGATCACGATCCCGAGCAGCTCCGCCGCCGAGAACGTCGTCGGCAGCCGACCGTCCCGCTGCGCGTCCTCGATCGCCCGGAGCTTGGCGGCGTTGCTCCGGACGACGGCGTCGATCGGGTGCGAGGTGTCGCCCCGCTCGAGCCGGTACCAGGTCGCCAGGCGCTGCACCCAGGGTCGGTGTGCGTAGGAGTCGTGCAGGCGTCCGGCGTACTCGGGCAGGTCGTCGGCGTCGATCGTGACCTCGTCGAGCGTCTCGGCGACCATCGCGTCGAAGACCGCGTCGAACAGGCCGTCCTTGCTGCCGAAGTAGTGGTAGATCTGCGCCTTGTTGCTCGCGGCGGCGGCGGCGATCCGGTCCACGCGCGCGCCGGCGATCCCGACCGCGGCGAACTCGTCGCGGGCGGCGACGAGGAGTCGGGCGCGGGTGGCGTCGGCGTCGCGGGGCATCGGCATCCGTCCAGGTTATCAACCGGACGGTTGACAAGCGAGTGGCGAAGGTGTTCCATGAGTGCTGTCAACCAACCAGTCAGTTAGGAACACCATGTCTGTCTTCCTCGTCACCGGTGCCTCGCGGGGCCTCGGCCGCTCGATCGTCACCGCAGCCCTCGCCGCCGGTCACCAGGTGGTCGCCGGGGTCCGGGACCTCCACGCCCTCGACGACCTCTCCAGGGCGGAGCTCGTCCCCGTCGCGCTCGACGTCACCGACCCCGACGCCGCTCGTGCAGCCGTCCGCACCGCGGTCGAGCGCTTCGGTCGGCTCGACGTGCTCGTGAACAACGCCGGGTACGCGAACCTCGCCAGCATTGAGGACGTCGACCCCGCCGACTTCCGCGCCCAGGTCGAGACGAACCTGTTCGGCGTGGTGACCCTCAGCCAGGAGGCCGTGCACGTCATGCGCGAGCAGGGCTCCGGGCACATCGTGCAGGTCTCGTCCGTCGGCGGGCGCATGTCGACGCCGGGGCTCGGCGCGTACCAGACCGCGAAGTGGGCCGTCGGCGGGTTCTCCTCGGTGCTCGCGAAGGAGGTCGGCCCCCTCGGCATCCGCGTCACCGTCCTCGAGCCGGGCGGCATGCGCACCGACTGGGCGGGGTCGTCCATGACGGTCGCGCCGGTCCGGCCGGAGTACGAGGCGACCGTCGGGGCGTCCGCACGGATGCACGGGGGCACGAGCATCGGTGCGAGCGACCCGGACCTGGTCGCCGAGGTCGTGCTGCAGGTCGTGGCGATGGACGAGCCGCCGCTCCGCCTGCTCGTCGGCCCGGACGCGTTCGAGCACGGGACGGCCGCCGGCCGCGCGCTCCTGGCCGAGGACGAGCGGCACGAGGCGCTCAGCCGGTCGACGCAGGCGGCCGACGCGACGCCGGAGCAGCTGGACCCGCTGGCACGCGCCTGAGACGCGACCACCTGACGGACGGGAGGCGCGGTGCGAGCCTGCACCGTCCCTCCCGTCAGACGGGCGGTACCGTCTCCACGCGCTGCGCGACAGTCCACGGGCCGGTGGGCGCGTGCACTGTCGGTGAGCGCAAGAACACACCCTGCGTGGTCGCCCCGCGACACGCGCCGTTGCGCGCCGCGGGGCGAGTGGCCGGCCGTCGGGTGCGGCCGGTTCGAGGAGCGTAGGCCGGCTTCGCACCCGGTGGGGGAGTCCTGCGGTATGCCGAACCCGGCGTGCGGGTCCACGCAGGCAGACGTCCGGTCAGGCGGACGCGAGCGCGCCCATCTCGCCGACCACGGCGCGCAGTCGGACCGCGAGCTCGTCCGGGCCGCCGACGGTCTCGCGGTGCGCCACCTCGGACAGCGCGGACATGACGAGGGCCACCGCGGTGCGGGCGGTCTGCTCGTCGGTCCGTGTGCCGACCGTGGCGAGCAGGGACTGCCTGGACTCGGCCATCCACTGCATGACCATCGGGGCCATCTCCGGGCGGAGCACGAGCAGCTCCTTCATCCGACGCCGGTCCTGCGAGAGGGGCACGGTGGCGGCGACGAGGCCGCACAGGTCGTCGATGAAGCGCCCCTCGGCGGTGGCGAACCAGGTCGCGGCGGCCGGCGGGACCTCGACCGTGTCGAGCCCGAGCGCCGCGTGCGCCTTCGAGGAGAAGTAGTTGAAGAAGGTCCGGGGGGAGACGTCGGCGTCGGCGCAGATCTGCTCCACGGTCACCCCGTCGAGGCCGTGCGCCGAGACGAGCGTCAGTGCGGCGTCGTGCAGCGCCGAGCGGGTCTGCTGCTTCTTCCGTTCACGCAGCGAGCACGGCTCCGTCGCCGTCGTCGTCGCGGGGGTGGTGGTCACGGTGGCTCCTGGTGCTGGTGGGGAGGGACGCCCGTCCACGAAGGGGGACAGCGGACGGGCGCCCCGGTCGGTCACCGGCGCTGCGCGGGCTGCGTCGGGGTGGATCCGGTCATCGGGCCGGTGAAGGAGCCCGCCTCGGCGGCGGCCAGGCCGGCGGCCGTCTCGAGCTCGTCCTCCGCCGAGAGCCGGTCGTCGCCGGCGCGCTGCGCACCCGCGGCGTCCGCACGCTCCTGCAGCGCCGAACGCTGACGGAGCGGCGGCACCCGGAAGAACCAGGTGAGGACGAAGGCGAGCAGGATCACACCGAGACCGACCCAGTAGATCGTCACGGACGAGGCGTTGAAGCCCGCCATGAACGGCCGGGTGAGCCGGCTGTCCGCACCGGTCAGGAACGACGTGTCGTTCGTGCTCATGGTGCTCGACCCGGAGCCGCTGCCGTCGGAGACCTGCTTCGCCACGGCCGGGGTGAGCTCGCCCACCCAGTAGGACCGCTGCGCCGCGTCCGACCAGTCGACGACGAGCTTGCCGTCCTGCACCGAGGCGTGGGCCTGGTCGGCTGCCGCGGCGAGGGCCTGGGCCTGCACGGCGGCCGGGGCGCTCGCGGTCGACTGCTGCACCTGGGCGGTGACATCGTCGAGCGAGGCCTGCACGTTCTGCTCGATCGGGGTGACGATCGGCGTCCAGATCTCGTCCATGACGCCCCGGTTCGCGGGCGCGGTGGCCACGGTCGGGTTCGTCGCCGCGTCGAGGGCGGAGCGCAGGTCGGTGCGGTCCGCTGTGGCGTGCAGGATGTTCGACGGCATCGCCGAGAACAGGATCGACAGCAGCACGGCCGTGCCGAGCGTGCCACCGATCTGGCGGAAGAACGTGGCGGACGAGGTGGCGACGCCCATGTCCCGGGCCTCGACCGAGCCCTGCGACGCGAGGGTGAGCGACTGCATGACCGACCCGAGCCCGAGCCCGATGAGGAACATGCCGATCATCAGGAACCAGAGCGGCTTGTCGATGCTCATGAACGTCAGGACGACGTAGCCGGAGGACACCAGCGCCGTGCCGATCACCGGGAAGATCCGGTAGCGGCCGACCCGGGCGACGATCTGGCCGCTCGTGATCGACGCGATCATGAGCCCGCCCACGAGGGGGAGCGTCGCGAAGCCGGACTCGGTCGGGGTCAGGCCGACGACGATCTGCAGGTAGAGGGGGATGGTCAGCATGGCGCCGAACATCGCGAAGCCGACCAGGAACCCGATGACCGTCGCCATCGAGAACGTGCCGGAGCGGAAGAGCTTCAGCGGGATGATCGCGGCGTCGCCCATCTTCGACTCGATGAGCAGCAGCGCGACGAGGCCGACGACGCCGATGACGTAGCAGGCGATCGCGGCGGCCGAGCCCCAGCCCCAGGTGCGGCCCTGTTCGGCCACGAGCAGGAGCGGGACGAGCGTGACGATGACGGCGGTCGCGCCCCACCAGTCGACCTTCGGCTTCGCGGTGTCGCCACCGTGCACCTTCGGCAGGTGCAGGAAGACGAGCACCATGACGAGGGCCGCGATGCCGATCGGCACGTTGATGAGGAGCACCCAGCGCCAGCCGGTGATCCACAGGATCTCGGAGGAACCGGCGAGCAGGCCGCCGATGAGCGGGCCGATCACGGACGAGATGCCGAACACGGCGAGGAAGTAGCCCTGGTACTTGGCACGTTCGCGCGGAGCGAGGATGTCGCCCATGATCGCGAGCGGCAGCGACATCAGCGCACCGGCACCGATGCCCTGCACGGCGCGGAAGCCGGCGAGCATGAGCATCGAGGTCGACATCGACGAGAGCACGGCGCCGAGGATGAACACCACGATGCCGAAGATGTAGAGCGGCCGGCGCCCGAAGATGTCGGAGAGCTTGCCGTAGATCGGCGTCGCGATGGTCGAGGTGATGAGGTACGCGGTCGTCACCCAGGCCTGCTGGTCGAGCCCGTGCAGGTCGTCACCGATCGTCCGGATCGCCGTGCCGAACACCGTCTGGCCGAGCGAGGACAGGAACATGCCCGCCATCAGCCCGTAGATCACGAGGAGGATCTGGCGGTGGGTCATCAGCGGCTGCTGGCCGGGTGCGGCGGAGTCCGTGGGGACCCCGGCTGCGCGTCGGCCGTGCTGCACCGGGACGGGTGCGGTGGCGGTCATCGAGCTCCTTGCTTCGTGCTGTGTTTCCTGCTGTGAAAGTTTGCAGACCGCGCAACGATACATCCATTGCTTCCGACAAGCAACTAAATGTGGCCGCTACGCTGTCCGGCATGACCGAGGACCGGGACGACGCCGAGCGACTGCTGCGCGCGCAGCTCGACCGGCTGTGGGTCCGGCAGACCCTGCGGTCGTCGCTCATCGAGTCGCGCGGGGGACTGGACCCCACGGCGCGTGTGGTCCTGCGGGCGGTCGACCACTTCGGAGCGGTCCGGTCGATGGCGATCGCGGACGCCACGGGGTTGTCGCGCCCGGTGATCAGCCGCCGCGTGGCGTCGCTCGTCGAGTCGGGGTACCTCGGCACCGAGCCGGACCCGGCCGACGGGCGCGCCAGCCTCGTCTCGATCGCCCCGGCCGGCCGGACGCTGCTCGACACGCTCGACGTCGCCGGCGCCGAGGTGTTCGACGACCTCACGGGGGCGTTCGCCACGGGGGAGCTGCACACCCTCGCCGGGCTCCTCGCCCGGCTCAACGACCGCGCCGACGCGGTCCTCGGGATCGGCGCCACGGACCGGCGCGACGCGTCCTGACCACGCGGCACGCGCCGAGACGTGACCGGGAGGCGGCCGGGAGGCGCGGTGCGGGCCCGCCCCGATCCTCCCGTTCGTCACTGCTCGCGCCGTATTCGAGATACCGTTTCCGCATGAGCACGGACACCGCCACCACCACTGAGACCCTCGACGACGGGCCAGTGGTGACCTTCGCCGACCTCGGCCTGAGCGATGCTGTGCTCAAGGCCGTCAAGGACATCGGCTACGAGACCCCCTCCGCCATCCAGGAGGCCACGATCCCGACCCTGCTCGAGGGGCGCGACGTCGTCGGCCTCGCGCAGACCGGAACCGGCAAGACCGCGGCGTTCGCGCTGCCGATCCTGTCCCGCATGGAGGCGGGCAGCAAGGTGCCGCAGGCGCTCGTGCTGTCGCCGACCCGCGAGCTCGCTCTGCAGGTGTGCGAGGCGTTCGAGCAGTTCGCCTCCCACATGAAGCACGTGCACGTCCTGCCCGTCTACGGCGGCCAGGCGTACGGCGTGCAGCTGTCCGCCCTGCGCCGCGGCGTGGACGTCGTCGTCGGCACGCCCGGTCGCATCATGGACCACATCGCCAAGGGCACGCTCGACCTGTCCGAGCTGAAGTACCTCGTGCTCGACGAGGCCGACGAGATGCTCAAGATGGGCTTCGCCGAGGACGTCGAGACGATCCTCGCCGAGACCCCGGACGACAAGCAGGTCGCGCTGTTCTCCGCGACGATGCCGGCCCAGATCCGCCGCATCTCGCAGCAGTACCTCACCGACCCGGCCGAGATCACGGTCAAGACGAAGACGAAGACCGCGGCGAACATCACGCAGCGGTACCTGATGGTGTCGTACCCGCAGAAGGTCGACGCGCTCACCCGCATCCTCGAGGTCGAGGACTTCGAGGGCATGATCATCTTCGTCCGCACGAAGAGCGAGACCGAGACCCTCGCCGAGAAGCTCCGCGCCCGCGGGTACGCCGCAGCGGCCATCAGCGGTGACGTCGCCCAGGCCCAGCGCGAGCGCACGGTGAACCAGCTGAAGTCCGGCAAGCTCGACATCCTCGTCGCCACCGACGTCGCCGCCCGCGGCCTCGACGTCGACCGCATCACGCACGTCGTGAACTACGACATCCCCGTCGACATCGAGTCCTACGTGCACCGCATCGGCCGCACCGGTCGCGCCGGCCGCTCGGGTGACTCGATCAGCTTCGTCACCCCGCGCGAGCGTCGCCTGCTGTCCGCGATCGAGCGGCACACCAAGCAGCCACTCACGCAGATGCAGCTGCCGACGATCGAGGACGTCAACGAGACGCGCCTCACCCGCTTCGACGACGCGATCACCGCGGCGCTCGAGCAGCAGGACCGCATCACCGCGTTCCGCGACATCATCGCCCACTACGTCGAGCACCACGACGTCCCGGCCGACGACGTCGCCGCCGCGCTGGCCGTCGTCGCGCAGGGCGAGGACCCGCTGCTGCTCGACCCGAAGGCCGACGAGCTGCGGAACCGCGTCGACCGCGACGGCCGGAGCAGCGACCGCCGCGACCGTGACGACGACCGCGGCGCCCGTGGCGACCGCGCCGACCGTGGCCCGCGCCGCTCGCAGCCGATGACGGCCTACCGCATCGAGGTCGGGCGTCGGCACCGCGTCGAGCCGCGACAGATCGTCGGGGCCCTCGCGAACGAGGGTGGTCTGCGCCGTGACGACTTCGGGGCGATCCAGATCCGCCCGGACTTCTCGATCGTCGAGCTGCCCGCCGACATGGACGCCGGGGTGCTCGACCGGCTGACGGACACCCGGATCAGCGGGAAGCTCATCGAGATCAAGCCGGACCGCCGTGGTGGTGGCGGCGGGGCACGTCGTTACGACCGCGACGACCGTGGGCCGCGTGCCGGTGGTCGGGACCGTGACGACCGCGGGCCCCGTCGGTACGACCGCGACGACCGTGCGGAGCGCAAGCCGCGTCACTGACGCGCGTATTTTTTCCGGGAGGCGCGGTGCCAGCTGGCACCGCGCCTCCCGTCGTTCCCGGGTTGCGGGATGACGCATGAGGGCCTGCACGGCCCGCACGATCCCGGCGCCGACGGGTCCGCGACGTCCGACCGGTGCTCTGATGTCCGTAGCCGTGGCGCATGGACCACGGGACGAACAGGGGAACGCACGTGTTCAGAGCCGTACTGACCGCCGCAGCCGCGGTGGCGCTCGTCATCGGGGGAGCCGCGCCGGCGACGGCCGCACCCTCGTCGGTGCCCGGCGCACCGACCTCCGTCCGCGTCACCGGAGCCGCGGACAGCGCGACCGTGACCTGGGGACTCCCGAAGTCCGGCGCGAAGGTCACCAGCTGGCGCGTCACCGTCTCGCCCGCGCAGCAGCAGCCTGACGCCGGCGTCGACCGGCTCCCGGCCAGCGCGCGGTCCGATCGGTTCGGCAACCTGACCGCGAGCACCGCGTACACGTTCTCGGTCCGTGCGGTCGGGACCCGGGGCACGGGCAAGGCCGTCTCGGTGCGGTACACCGCGCCCGGGTCGGTCCAGACCGTGCAGTCCCTGTTCGCCCTCGACGGCGCGGGCTCGGTCGTGCGGTTCCCGACCTCCGGCACGTCCGCCCCGACCACGATCGCGCCGAACGCCGCCGGCTTCACGGCGGACGACGTGGGCGACGTGTTCGTGCCGTCGGCGGACCGCACCTCGATCGTGATGTACCCGGCCGGCGGCGCCGCTGCCCGGACCGTGGCGACCGGCCTGCACCTCACGGCGGACCTCCGCTCGGACGTCGCCGGCAACCTCTACTGGGTCGACTCGGTCTCCGGTGCGATCACGAAGCTCCCGGTGTCCGGGGCAGCACCGACGGCGATCATCCCCTCGGCCGGCTCCGGCTGGGCGGTCGGACGCGACGGCACGGTCTCGGCCGTGACCTTCGGGACCCAGGGCGCCGCGACGAAGGTCGTCTCCGTGTCGCCGACGGGCGTCCGGACCACCCGGTCGATCCCCGAGACCGGCTACCGGATCTTCGCGGCGGTCATCGCGGACGGTGGCGGGAACCTCTACGTCAACTACCTCTCGACCGGCGCGTCCGGTGCGAGCGGATGGGTCCTGCTGGCGAAGGGCTCGAGCGAGCTCGTGTCGGCCGAGTCCCGGATCGGCTTCACCTACGCGGCGACGAACGGGCGGGCGCTGGTGTCCGCCAAGTCCGCCGGGTGGTGCGCTGCTCCGAGCGAGGGCAGCCCCGGCGGCTGCACCGCCGACAAGACGATCACCTCGCTGTCCTCGCGGACGGCCGACGGGACGACCACCGAGCAGACCACGAGCGGCGTGACCGCCCAGGGTCGTGGCGTGTGGATCGGTGCGGCGGACGAGGCGGGCGACCTGTTCTTCGACGTGAGCGCCGGCCCGACGACCGGCCTCTGGCGGCTGGACGCCGCAGGCGGCGTGGCGCAGCGGCTGTCCGCCGGACAGTTCTCGCGGTTGCTGGTGATCTGAGGTCGGACCCGACCAGGTGACTGACGGGAGGCGCGGTGCGGGCTCGCACCGCGCCTCCCGTCATGCAGTGCGCAGCCGGTTCAGGCGACGCCCTCGACGGTCCGTCGGCACACCTCGTCCCACGGGGTCGGCTCGATGCCGAAGTGGGCTCGGGCCGCCGAGTCGTCGACCACGTACGGGGCCGTCCACTGGTAGCTCATCTCGGCGATCTCGCGCATCATCGGTGAGACCAGCCCCATCGCGCGGAGCATGCCGGCGGGGAGACGCCGGACGGTGACCGGGGGCTTCCCCGCCGCGGCCAGCACCTCGGTGAGGGCCTGCACCTGCGACCGCGGGGCGTTGCTCGGCACCATCCAGGTGCGTCCGTGGGCGGTCTCGTCCGCCGCGGCCGCGACGAGCATCCGGGCGACGTCGAGCACGTCCGTGAAGGTGTGCGGCAGGTCGGTCCGGCCGATCATCGACACCGCCTTCCCCTGCAGCGCTGCCGGCAGGACGCGGGTGATGTGGCCGTTCTCGCCGATGCCGGCGCCGACGTAGTCCGAGGCGCGGGCCTCGACGGCACGCACCCGGCCCGCTTCGTGCGCCGTGCGTGCGTCGGCCCAGAGCCGTGCCCGCAGGATGCCCTTGTGGTCGGTCGCGGCGTCCGGCAGGGTCTCGCGCATCGGTCCGTCGACGGGTCCGTAGGGGTAGAGGTTCCCGGTGATGGCGTACACCGCGCCGGTCCGCTCGGCGGCGGTGAGCAGCGCGGTCGCGAGCGGCGGCCAGGTCTGCTCCCACTGCGTGTAGTTGCCGGGGTTGGCGCAGTTGTAGAGGGCAGCGGCCCCCTCGGTCGCCCGGGTGAGCGCGTCGGCGTCCGAGGCGTCCAGGGTGAGGTGCTCGACGCCGGAGACACCCGTGTCCCGGCCGGATCGGGTGGCGACGGTGACCCGCTCGCCCCGTTCCGCGAGGAGTGTGGCGACGTGACGGCCCACCGGACCGGCACCGATGACGACGTGGTGCTGCGACATGGCTTCCTGCTTTCGTCTGTTTGCGAGAGCACCGCTCTCGGTTCTCAGCATGCACAAGCCGTCGCCGAATTGCAAGAGCAGTGCTCTTGATTGTGTGCAGTGCTCTCTCGTGTCATGGTGGAGGCATGACGGACAAGGCGCCCACCGCACGATCCCTCGCACGCGAGACCGTGCGGGCCGGCATCCTCGCCGCTGCCCGTGTCCGGCTCACCGAGGAGGGGCCGTCGCAACTGAGCCTCCGCGCCGTCGCCCGAGACGTCGGGATGGTGTCGTCCGCCGTCTACCGGTACTTCCCGAGCCGCGACGACTTGCTCACGGCGCTCCTCATCGCCGACTACGACGAGCTCGGCGGTGCGGTCGAGGCAGCCGAGGCGGCAGCGGGACCGGCACCCGGGGCTCGGTGGGTCGCGGTGTGCCGGGCGATCCGGACGTGGTCGATCGCGCACCCGGGGGACTTCGCGCTCCTGTTCGGCTCGCCGGTGCCCGGGTACGTCGCGCCGCGGTCGACCGTGGACCCGGCGTCGCGGACGACGCTCACGATCGTGCGGGTGGTCGCGGACGCGGTGGCGGACCCGGGGTACCGCGCACCGCTCCCGGCCGGATCGGGTCCGGGGCTCGTGGCTGCGGCGGTCGCGGACGGGGTGGCGTCCCTGCGGGCGTTCGGCACCGAGCTGCCGGAGGAGGTCCTCGTCCGCACGCTGATGGCCTGGACGACGGTGTTCGGCACGGTGTCGTTCGAGTTGTTCGGGCACTTCGTCGGTTCGGTGTCGGACGGTGCGGCGTACTTCGACGAGGTCGTCGCACGGCTGGCCGAGGGACTCGGGTTCGTCGCCGAGTTCGACTGACGGGGTCGCGCTGCGGGCTGCGTCGTCCGTCGGTCGCGGGTCGCGTCGTCCGTCGACCGCGTCCTGTTGTCCCCAGAGCGGGGTGCCGGTCTGACAGAGGGCCCGTTCCTGCGGTAGACAGGTCGTGGGCCCCGGTCGTACCCGACGACTGAGCCCACGCTCGGGACGGCACACCTGGAGTCTCCCCGGACGGACCACCACCCTCGGGCGCGCGCCGCGGCCGGGGGCCGACGGATCAGGGAGGCTCGCTTGCGACGCAGCACGTTCGGCGACGCCGTCGTCGGGGGCACCCGGTGACCGCGCTCGACGTCAGCCGGCAGGACCGCCGCCGTCTCACGACCGGGACACCCCGGAAGCGCCTCGTCGCCGTCCGGACCGTCGCCCTGCTCGCCTCGATCGCCGGCGTGAACTACATCGTCTGGCGCTGGGCCGCCTCGGTGAACTGGCACTCGTGGTGGATCGCCGTCCCGCTGATCCTCGCCGAGACGTACAGCGTGATCGACTCGCTGCTCTTCGCGTTCGGCGCCTGGCGGCTCCGTGAACGCGGGGAACCGCCGGCCCCGCCGCAGGACCCCGTGACCGTCGACGTCTTCATCACGACGTACAACGAGCCCGTCGACCTCGTCGTCCGCACCGCGACGGCGGCGAAGGCGATCACTCACCCGCACACCACGTGGATCCTCGACGACGGCAACCGTCCGGAGATGCGCGCCGCCGCCGAGTCGCTCGGGATCGGCGTGATCACCCGGGGCGCCGACTGGATCGACCGGCCGCGGCACGCCAAGGCGGGGAACCTCAACAACGCCCTGCTCGCGACCCAGGGGGAGTTCCTCCTCATCCTCGACGCCGACCAGGTCCCGGAACCGTCGATCCTCGACCGCACGCTCGGGTACTTCAAGGACTCGCGGATGGCGCTCGTACAGACGCCGCAGTGGTTCGAGAACGTGCCCGAAGCCGACCTGCTCGGTAGCCAGGCGCCCCTGTTCTACGGGCCGATCCAGCAGTCGAAGGACGGGTGGAACGCCGCGTTCTTCTGCGGGTCGAACGCGATCCTCCGGCGCGAGGCGCTCATGCAGCTCGGGGTCACCCGGTACGTGCGCGAGGTCGAGGCGTCGGTCGCGCGGACGATCAAGACCTCCCGGAAGCTCCTCGCCCGTGCACGCGAGACGGAGACCGACCCGCGGGTGCTCGGGGCGCTCGACGAGGCCGAGGCCGTGGTCGACCGCGCCCGCGACCAGGTCCAGCGGGGCGAGCCGCTCGGCGACGTCACCTACGACTTCCAACGGGGCATCGACACGATCTCCTACCGGTTCGCCGCGTCCGACCTCGAATCGGTCCGCAACGACCTGCAGGAGCTCGCGGCGATGTCGACCGACGCGAACACCTTCGCGGGGCTCGACGACGCGGCGCTCGACGTCCTCGGCCGCCGCGATGCCTCACCCGTCGCCGCGATCGAGTCCATCGCCGTGCTCACCCGGGCGCTCGACGTCAACCGTGACGACGAAGCCCAGCCGATCATGCCCCTGGCGACGATCTCGGTGACCGAGGACATGGCGACCGCCATGCGCCTGCACGGCCTCGGCTGGAAGTCGGCCTACCACGACGAGATCCTGGCGAAGGGCCTCGCACCCGAGGACCTGCCGACCATGCTCGTGCAGCGGCTCCGCTGGGCGCAGGGCACCATGCAGGTCTTCTTCCGCGAGAACCCGCTCGTGCAGAAGGGCTTGTCGTGGGGGCAGCGGCTCATGTACTTCTCGACGATGTGGAGCTACCTGTCCGGCTTCGCCGCGATCGTCTACATCGCGGCCCCGGTGCTCTGCCTGTCCTTCGGTGTGGTGCCGGTCCAGGCGTACAGCGTCGACTTCTTCGTCCGGCTCATCCCGTTCCTCGTCCTCAACCAGGTGCTCTTCTGGGTGGTGGCGGCCGGCAGACCGACGTGGCGCGGGCAGCAGTACTCGCTGGCGTTGTTCCCGGTCTGGATCGAGTCCGTCACGAGTGCGTTCGAGAACGTGTTCCGGGGCAAGCCGCTGGGCTTCCGGGTCACCCCGAAGGTCCGTGACGAGTCCGAGCAGAAGCCGCGGTGGGACCTCGTGAAGCCCCAGCTCATCGCGATGGGGGCCCTGGTGGCGGCGCTGATCCTGATCGGCATCCGCTACCTGACCGGCCAGGCGTCCGGCATCGCGCCGCTCGTGAACACCGCGTGGGTCGTGTTCGACCTGTTCATCTTCAGCATCGTCATCCGGGCCGTGCTCTACCGAGGACCGGGCACGGCGCAGTCCGAGCACGAGTCGAGCACGGCCGGGGGACCCCTGTGAGCCCGGCGCGGGTCGAGTTCGACGTCCCGGCGGTGCCGGCGTCCCTCGACGAGGTGCAGGACCGCTTCGCCGCGTGGTGGGACACCCTCGGCATCGACGACGTCCGGCTCCGCTTCGGTCTCGAGACCGCCCTCGCCGAGATCGCCGCGAACATCGTCGAGCACACCCGACGCGCCGACCAGGAAGCCGGCCGGCGCTACACCGTGGAACTCGACGCGACCGACCACGAGCTCGTCGCCGTGCTCACCGACAACGGGCTGCCGGTCGACATCGACCTCGCTGCCGTGACGATGGTCGACGCCGACGAGGAGAGCGGTCGAGGCCTCGCGCTCGCGATCGCCGCGCTCGACCGGCTCGAGCACCGACACGAGGGCGGTCACAACGTCTGGACCCTGGTGTGCGCACGGTGAGCCGGACCGCTGCGCGGCTCGTCGCGTTCCTGGTGGTGCTCGCGACGTTCGCCCTGGGCGGCGCGCTGCCGGCGTCAGCGGTGCAGGCGGCCGCGACGAGCGGTGCGTCGATCGCGCCGTCCGACGGGAAGACGTGGTTCGGACCGGACATCGACTGGGGCGATGACGCTCCGGCCGGGTACGCGGGACGACTCGGCGCGACACCGTCGATGTACGGCGTGGAGATCCAGTACCCGCTCGACCGCAGCGCCCGCAAGGAGTTCCTCCGGGCCACCCGTGCTGCGGCGACGCAGGGCGCCGTCCTCGTGGTGAGCCTCGAGCCCGACCAGTCGCTCCGGTCCCTCACCGCGGCCGACGCCCGCGCGGCGAACGCCCTGCTGGAAGAGGTCCACCGCCAGTACGACACCCAGGTGCTCGTCCGGTTCGCCCCGCAGATGAACGGCACGTGGGTGCGGTGGGGGCAGCAGCCGACGCAGTTCGTCACGGCCTTCCGGGCGCTCGCGACCGCGGTCCACGGCGGCAGCTCGGACGCGCTCATGGTGTGGTCCCCGTCCTACGGTGCGGGCTACCCCTTCGGCGAGTCCGCCGGCCGGCTGCAGGACCTCTCCGCGACCGACGTCTCGAAGCTCGACACGAACGGCGACGGACAGCTCACCGCGGCCGACGACCCCTACGAGCCGTACTGGCCCGGGGACTCCTCGGTCGACTGGGTCGGGCTGTCGATGCTGTACTTCGGCAAGGGCAAGGCGACCGAGGCAGCCGGCCGGGACGTCCCGCTCACCCGGAACGACGTCCCCGAGGCCGGTGAGGTCACCGCTCGCTTCGACGAGACCTGGGGCTACGAGCAGCGACAGCAGGGGAGCTTCTACGAGCGCTTCGCCGTGGCCGACGACCGGCCGATGCTGCTCGACACCGGGGCGCTGTACGACCACTCGCTCCGGGGCGCCGACGAACTCCCGGTGAAGCAGGGCTGGTGGCGACAGGTGATCGCCGCAGTGCAGGACCGCCCGTTGATCCGCGGCGTGACGTTCCTCGAGACGAACCGCCGCGAACCCGAGGCCGGCAACCGCGTGGCCGACTGGCGCGACACCGCCGTGCCCGGCATCGCCGGCTCGTTCCGCACCGACCTCGAGCGCGCGGGCGACTTCGTGTTCGGACCCGTGACGGACGAGGTCACGCCACGGGACGGTGCCGCGGCGACCGACCAGCAGTACGACACCGGCGGCGACCAGATGGCCTGGATCGTCTGGTGTGCCGTCGGCCTCGCGGTCGTGTTCCTGCTGAGCGGCCTGTTCGGTCGGCTGCTGCCGAGCTGGCGCTACCCCGACGACGGCAAGCCCGGGCGCGACCTGCGGCTCGACCTGTTCCGCGGGTTCATCATCCTCGCCGTGGTGATCACCCACATCGAGATCGGCGGACCGTACTCGTACATCACGCTGCACGCCGTCGGCGCGATCACCGGCGCGGAGATGTTCGTGTTCCTGTCCGGCATGGTCCTCGGCATGACCTACCCGTTCGCCATCAAGAAGTTCGGCGAGTGGGCGGCCGCCATCGGGGCGTGGAAACGTGCGCGGAAGCAGTACCTCGTCACGCTCGGGGTGATCCTCGTCGTCTTCGCGCTGAGCTTCGTGCCCTTCTTGAACACCGACGCGATCACCACCTTCACCGACCGGGGGACCGGCACCGGGGGAGTCGGCGCCGAGGGGCGCGTCTACGACCTCTACCCGAACGCGATGCAGCTGCTGGCGTACCCGCCGCCCTGGTACGCGATCCGGCAGTTCCTGCTGCTCGAGATGGGCCCGTGGCCGTTCAACATCATGGGCCTCTTCGTGGTGCTGAGTCTGTTCATCCCGGCGTTCATGTGGGTGATCCGCCGCGGGTTCTGGTGGGCCCTGCTCATCGTCAGCTGGGCGCTCTACGTCTACCAGGCGCTCAACCCGGAGTTCCGGCCGCTGAACTCCCAGTTCGAGGCCGTCTTCCCGCTCCTCACCTGGCAGGTCGTGTTCACCCACGGACTCGTGCTCGGGTACTACCGCCGGCAGATCATCGGCGCACTGACCGGTCGCCTCGGCAAGGTCCTCGTCGGGGTCGGCATCGGCGGGTACGCGCTGTTCCTGGTCTACGTCTGGGCGGGCGACCACTTCGGCTTCACGCCCGTGCCGTTCCCGGCGACGATGTACGACCAGCTGTACAACACCGCCTACCAGCGCGTCGACCTGCAGTGGGGGCGCTTGCTCGACATCGCCTTCTTCGCGATCGTGTCGTACGCGATCCTCACCGTGTTCTGGAAGCCGATCGCGAAGGCCATCGGATGGCTGTGGATCCCGATCGGACAGGCGAGTCTCTACGTGTTCGTCTGGCAGGTGTTCTTCGCGCTGGCGATCGCGTCGATCCCGGGTGTCGACTGGGGCAACGGCTGGATCGGCTTCGCGACCCACACCCTGCTCATCCTGCTGGCCTGGTACATGGTGCGGAAGCGGTTCCTGTTCTCGGTGATCCCGCGCTGACGCGCTGCGGGACGGACAGGAGGCCCGGGGCGGGCCCGCACCGCGCCTCCGGTCCGTCAGCTGGTCGCGGTGCGCCCCGACGAACCACGAGAGCGATGGTCGCGCCCGTCGCCGGGGACGAAGGTGCGCGGTCGTCGATCGCTAGGGTCAGGGGATGGTCAGTGTGAGCGACGAAGCGCCCGACGAAACCGAACGGCGCCTCCGCGGCGTCATCGCCGCAGCCGAGTTCTCGGTGCTGGACGGCGTCTGGGCCTTCCGAGAGTCGCCGATCGACCAGCCGCCGGAGCTCAGGCGCGAGATCCTCGCCGTCGTCCGGGACGAGGATTCGTGGTCCTGGCTCGCTCCGGCCGATGCGTCGGCACCGGAGGGGTTCGCGCTCTTCTCGTTCCACTTCCCCGCGGACGTGGACAACAGTGGTTTCGTCGGCTGGCTCGCCAGTGAGCTCAAACGCCGACTCGGCACCGGTGTCTTCGTCGTCTGCGGTCAGAACAGCGCGCGCGGCGGCGTCTACGACTACTGGGGTTGTCCTGCCCACCTCCGCACGGAAGCCCTCGGCGTCATCACGGGTCTCCGCCGAGGGCGGTAGCCACCGGATCCGTGGCGCTCAGTCTGCTGGCATGGTGCACGGTGCGGGTGCGGTGACCCCGCGCTGACACGCCGTGGGACGAACGGGAGGCGCGGTGCGGGCCCATCGGGTGGACCGTGAAGGTGTTCACGCTGGTTCAGTCCGGCCCGGCCGTCCTCCGGGCGAGCGCGCGGGCGAGCTGCCGGGCGGATGAGAACCCGGAACGCAGTGCACGTTCGGTGGTGGTGAGTCTCTCGACCACTTCGAGCTGTCGCGCTTCGGCGAGTCGGCGGCGCTCGATCTCCCGACGTGGGGAAGCCCCCATCTGCTTGAAGGTGTCCCGAAGCGTCGACTGCGACACCGCGAGCTCCCTGGCCAGACGCTCGACGGTGAAGGCGGGGTCCCGGAACCCGGTCTCGATCGCTGCCTGCGCGGCCATGAACAGGCCGTCCCGGAGCTGACCGATGTCCTTCGAACGTCGCGGTGCACTTTCCTCGAGGGTGGCGGCGAGGAGGTTCTCGAACGAGAGGGTCAGATGCCGGCGCGCGGCGATCGTCGGCGGGGGAGGGGCCTGCAGGAGGCTGTTCGTCATGGTCATCAGCGTCTGGATGGCAGCGCCGGTGGTCGGGAGCGGCTCACCGTACTGGAAGCGGCCCTTCCCCGGCTGGAGGAACGTGGGCTCGAGGTACCAGACGTAGCGCGAGGTCCGCGTGACGGTGCGGGCGGTGGTCGGTGCTTCCCCGCTGAGCAAGATGAGGGTGCCGGGATCGGTCGGGATCACGGTGCCGTCCACGTCGAACTCGAACCCGCCGTCCATCGTCAGCACGAGGTAGGTGCGAGCCGGTGCGGTGGTGAGCGTGTAGCCAGCGGAACGGGACCAGGCATGTCCGACGCCGAAGTACGGATGCGAGAGCGTCTCGGCCACGAGCGTCGGGTCGATCACACCTCGGGGGTGCCATCCGAAGTCATCGCAGCGCTCCGCGGCGGCCAGGCCCATCGCAGGTTCGGTTCCCACGGTTCACTACCTTGCCGCATGTCCGCACAAGGGTCGAGCCCCATGGGGACGTTGCCATCCCAGCTGTGTCCCCCTTTCGGAGCGCATGGTGACGGCGGCACGAACCACTTTCGACGGGACAAGAGCCACTTTCGCCGACGTTCGCGGTCTTGTGTGTGGCGGCCGTGAATCTGACCGAAAACTGAGCGTGCGGCACAGCTGCCGCCGCCCCCGGCCGACCCTCGGCGGGCGTGGACCACAGCATTGGGGATCAGGTTGAAACTGCACTGGCCAAGAGGACGGACCTCCTCCGTCGATTCGGATCGTGCGCGCGTGATGGCGCCGCTGTCATCGCGGCGTCTGCGCGTCGCCGCCGGAGTCGGAGCGCTCGCGCTGACGGCATCCGTGCTCGGAGGGGCGGTCGCGCTCACCGGGTCGTCATCGGCCGACGCTGCACCCGGCAACCCGGGCACCCCGTCGGCGGGGACGACCGTGTACGCGGAGGACTTCCAGAACGTCCCGGACTCCGACACCGTGCAAGGGCTGGAGGACTACACCGGTGCGACCGGGCAGAAGTACACCGCTGACGACGCGTGGCTGACGAACTGCAACGGCCTGATCGCCTCGCAGTCGCAGTCGCCCACCAATGCCGACGCCGTCGCGGCGTGTGTGAACGCCTCGAACGGTGCGAACGGGCAGCTCAACTGGAACAGCACGCAGCAGTTGTCCTACGCGCTCGGTGTGCACACGGGCCAGAGCGCGGCCGAGGCGCAGGGCAACTACGCCGACTCGGCGTACACCGCAGCCAGCCCCGGAGCCGGTCTGACCGAGTTCCAGACCGCGACGAACATCCCGTTCCAGGCGAGCGACCGCTTCATCACGTTCAGCGTCGACGTCGCGGCGATCAACTGCGCATCGGCGGCGCACCCGCTGTTGCAGTTCCAGCTGCTCAACAGCCTCGGCGCGGCGAGCGACGTCGGGGACCAGATCGACGCATGCACCTCGACGAAGACCGTCGACGTGCCCACGTTCGGGGCCGCGACGGCTCGGCCGGTCAACGTCGGAACGTACGCGTCGAACGGAGCGCAGCTGTTCACCGGCAACTCGATCGGCGTCCGGATGATCAACAACCAGGGCTCCGGGAACGGGAACGACCACGCGATCGACAACATCAAGATCCTCGATGTGACCCCGCAGCTGGACAAGTCGTTCAGCCCCGCGCTCACGCGCACCGGCACGACATCGACGCTGACCTTCACGGTGACGAACACCAGTGAGCTCGCGTCGAAGAGCGGTTGGTCCTTCACCGACGACCTCCCCGCCGGCCTCGCGGTAGCGCCCGGTGCGACCGGCGGAACCTGTGACGCGACGACCACGGCGAGCGGTTCGAACATCTCGATCACGAACGGGAACCTCGACGCGGGCGAGGCGTCCTGCACGATCACGGTACCGGTGACGGCGGCCGCCGCCGGCACGTACGACAACTGCCCGACGGTCAACGTCACCACGGTCGGTCTCAACGAGCCGGCGTGCGCGTCGGTGACGTTCGCGGACCCGTCGTTCACCGTCACGAAGACCTCCGACAAGCAGGTCGCCGCCCACGGTGACGGGATCACCTACACGCTCGTCGTGACGAACACCGGCGACGTCGCGTACACCGACGACGCTCCTGCCGCGCTGACGGACGACCTGTCGGACGTCCTCGACGACGCCACCTACGACGACGACGCCACCGAGGGCGCCACCGTCGACGGGGACACGCTCGCGTGGTCCGGGGCACTCGCCGTCGGGCAGACGAAGACCATCACGTACTCCGTCACCGTCAACGCCACGAAGACGGGCGACGACGTCATCGCGAACCGCGTCACCGGCGGCACGAACTGCACGACCGCGGACCCGTGCGAGGTGACGACACTCGTGCACTCGTTCACGTTCGCGAAGACGTCCGATCGCGTCGTGACGACCCCGGGCGGCACGGTCGAGTACACCGTGACGGTGACGAACACCGGCACGGCCCCCTACACCGCGGGCGCCCCGGCGTCGTTCCAGGACGACATGTCCGGTGTCCTCGACGATGCGACGTACAACGGCGACGCGTCCGAAGGTGCGACCCTGACCGGGCAGACCCTGTCCTGGTCCGGCCCGCTCGCGGTCGGCCAGTCGAAGGACATCACGTACTCGGTGACGGTCGACGACCCGGTCAGCGGGGACGGCACGCTCGTCAACGCGGTCACGACGGATGACCCCACGGGTTCCTGCACGAGCGACGGCAGTTGCACGACCACCACGAACGTGGGTACCTACACCGTCACCAAGTCCGTCGACAGGACGGCGGCAGCCGAGGGCGACACGGTGACCTGGACGGTGACGGTCCGGAACACCGGGACGGCCGCGTACACGACGGACTCACCTGCGACGTTCACCGATGACATGTCCGACGTCCTCGACGACGCGACCTACAACCAGGACGCGACGAACGGAGCCACGTTCGCGGGGAAGACGCTGTCGTGGTCCGGGCCGCTCGCGGTCGGGCAGACGCTCGCCGTGACGTACTCCGCGACCGTCGACACGCCGGACACGGGCGACCGGAACCTCCACAACGTCGTGACCTCCGACGGCTGCCGAACCGCCACGAGCTGCGCGACGGACACCCCGATCGACCCGGCACCGCCGGCAGCCTCGGGGGGCACCCCGCCCGGGCTCGCGTTCACCGGTACGGAGCTGGTCGTGCCCGGAGCGGCGCTCGCGCTGCTGCTGCTCGCTCTCGGTGGGGCGGGGCTGTACCAAGGCCGTCGCAGCCGCCGGGCAGCGGGGTCGGAGCGCGCCTGACTCGTGCACGGTCCGGCCGTCGCCCGGCCGGACCGTGCACCACCATCAGGGGGCGCCTGATCCGCGATCCGATCCCCGAGTCGCAGGTCCAGGCCGGATGCTGTTCTCGGTGACCCCGCGCTGACGCGCCGTGGGACGGACGGGAGGCGCGGTGCGGGCCGGCACCGCGCCTCCCGTCCGCCCACTGGTCGCGGTGCGTCCGTCAGCCTCCTGCCGGTCCCGGGTTCAGTGCGGGACGGCGGGGTGGTCCTGGTCGTGACCGTCCCACAGGTCGCCGCACTCGACGGGTTCCGCGCCCGACGACGCGAGCCACGGCCCGGCGCCGTGCGCGGGATCGTGGGACAGCGCGGCGACCAGCGCGGCGCGGTGCTCCGAGCCGACGACCACCGGGTGTCCCGGTACGCCGTGGTGGACCGCACGGCGGAGCGCCGTCGGGTGGCCACCGCCGCCGATCACCCGCCGGACGGCCGACGCGGGGAGGCCGGGCAGGTCGACGAGGGAGACGCACGCCGTCGCCGGACCGGTGACGGCCGCGAGCCCGACGGCGAGCGACGCGCCCGGACCCGCTGCCCAGTCGTCCGCGACGACGACGGTGACCCCGTCCACGGCGGGCACGAGCGCCCGCGCCCGGTTGGCGGCGGCGCCGAGGACGACGACGACCCGGTCGCAGCCGCCCACCAGGAGCGCGTCGACGCCGAGGTGCAGCCAGGGGGTGCCGTCCGGCTCGGCGACCAGCGCCTTCGGCCGCCCCATCCGCGTCCCCGCACCGGCGGCGAGCAGCACGCCCACCACGTCGGTCACACGAACGCCGGCACCGACGTCCACGCGGCTGGGGCCTCGGCGACGCCGTCGCGCACGACGGTGCCGGAGATGAGGCCGTAGGGCCGGTCGGCGGCGAAGAACACCTCGCCGGGGTTGTCCAGGCCGAACGGTGCGAGGTCGACCAGGAAGTGGTGCTTGTTCGGCATCGAGAACCGCACCTCGGCGATCTCCGGGAACGCCTCGATCGCCGAGCGGCCCATCGCGAACAGGGTCTGCTGCAGCGCCAGAGAGTGCAGCTCGGCGAAGGTCGCGAGCATCCGGTCGAGGACGCCCGCGTACACGGCGTCGTAGTCGATGCCCGCCGCCACCGCCTCGGGCGTGTAGCGCCAGCGGGCCGTCACCGAGGTCGCGAGGATCCGGTCGTCGGTCTCGGCGAGCGTCGTGTACCCGTCGCGCGGGAACCCGTGGAACTCGCTGCCCGTCGACTTCAGGACCGTCAGGTCGGTGACCCCGGCGAGCACGTGCACGTCGTCGCCGTCGACCTGCACCACGGCCGTGCGGGTTCCGCGGCCGGCCCGGACGAACGAGTGGTCGTGCTCCCGGCCGTCGACGACGATCCGCTCCCACGTGTACTGCTCGGCGGACAGGGTGGAGCCGTCGTACCAGTCGAAGGCGGTGCTGAAGTGCCGGCCGAGTCGCAGGAGGAACTCCTCCGGCGTGCCCACCCCGTGCTCCTTCGCGAAGGCGTAGACCGTGTTCTTCTGCGTGTCCGTGGCGACGACCTTGGCGTTGTCGCCCTCGGTGTACGAGTCGGCGAGCGCCGCACCGCGCAACTGCGTCGTGACGGTCAGGTCCTCGATCTCGTGCCGGTCGGTGTCGCGCGTCACCCGGACGAGCCGGACCTCGGCCTTGCCGTACTGGTTCGCACCGAGGTGGACGGTCGTGGTGGTGGGGACTGGCTGGACGTCGGTGATCTCCATGGAGGCGACGATGACACCCGCGTGTTTCGGCGGTGGGTCGAACAGGTCACGAGCTCCGTCAGCGGCCACGGCCCGGTCGTGACGCAGCCGTCGAACGCCCGTAACCACACGGAAACACCCGTTCCATAGCGTTGCCGCCACGACGCACCCGATCGAGGAGGGCCCCGTGGCGCACACATCCGCACCCCGGCGGTCCTCGGCGTGGAACCGCGGGATGATCGCGCACGGACGACGGTCCGACGGCGCCACCGACACCCGTCCCACCATCCCGATCGGACCCTGCAATGGACCTCGTCTCCGTCCGCACCGTGCGGACACCGTCGCACCGCGACGACCTCTCCTTCGGTCCCGGTGAGCATCCCCTCGCCGGTGGCACCTGGCTGTACTCGGAGGAGCAGCCGGGCCTGACCGGGCTCGTCGACCTCACTGCGCTGGGGTGGCGCGACACCGAGCGCAGCGCCGGAGGGCTCCGGATCGCCGCGACGTGCACGATCGCGTCGCTGCTGCGCGTGGCGCCCGAGGACGACTGGCGTGCCTGGCCGCTCGTCGACCGGTGTGCCAACGCGTTGCTGGCGTCGTTCAAGGTGTGGAACCAGGCGACGGTCGGCGGCAACGTCGCGGTCGCCCTGCCGGCTGGGGCGATCACCGCGCTGCTCGTGACGCTCGACGCGATCGCGGAGGTCTGGACGCCGGACGGCGGGGAGCGCCGGGTTCCGGTGGCGGACCTGGTCACCGGGCCGCGGACGACCGACCTCGCGCCGGGTGAGGTCATCCGGGCGTTCGACGTGCCACGAGCGGCCCTCGTGGCACGCACCGGGTTCCGCCGGGTGTCCCTCAGCCCGCACGGCCGGACCGGTGCACTCGTCACGGCGCGGTGGTCGGCGTCGGGCTTCGTCCTCGTCGTGACCGGGGCGACCCCGCGGCCACTCGTGCTCCGTCACGCCGGGGTCCCGACCGCCGCGGAGGTCGACGCACGGCTCGAGGCACACGACGCCTGGTACGACGACCCGCACGGATCCCCGGACTGGCGGCGCGCGGTGAGCCGGCGGTTCGCGGCGGAGCTCGTCGCCGAGGCGCTCGGGACGACGGGCGGTGCGGCATGAGGTTCGAGGTCGACGGCGTGACGGTGGACGCCGAACCGCAGCCCGGTCAGGTCCTCCGCACCCTGCTCCGCGAGCACGGGGTGACGTCCGTGAAGAAGGGCTGCGACGCGGGCGACTGCGGTGCGTGCTCGGTGCTCGTCGACGGTGTGCCGGTCCACTCCTGCATCACGCCGGCGCACCGGATGGCGGGGCGTGCCGTCACCACGGCGGCCGGGCTCGGCACGCCGGAGGACCCGCACCCCGTGCAGCGCGCGTTCGCCGAGGCGCCGGGCTTCCAGTGCGGCTTCTGCACCGCCGGGTACGTCGTCACGGCCTCCACGCTCGACGAGGACGCGCTTGCTGACCGGCACCGCGCGTTGAAGGGCAACCTCTGCCGGTGCACCGGGTACCGGGCGATCGAGGACGCCCTGGACGGCGTCGCGAACACGGCGTGCGCGGCGGCCGGTCAGGCGATCGGCACGTCGGTCGCCGCTCCGGCCGCGATGGCGATCGTGACCGGACGCGAGGAGTACACGCTCGACGTGCGGCGGACCGAGGGGCTGCTGCACCTCGCGGTCCTCGGCAGCCCGCACCCGCACGCCCGCATCGTGTCGATCGACACGGCGGAGGCCGAAGCCCTCCCGGGTGTGCACGCCGTCCTCACCCACCACGACGACCCCGGCGTGCTGTTCTCCACCGGTCGGCACGAGTCCCGCCTGGACGACCCGGACGACACCCGGGTGCTCGACCGGGTGCTCCGTTTCCGTGGGCAGCGCGTGGCCGCCGTCGTCGCGGACAGCGTCCGGATCGCCGAGCAGGCCTGCGCCCTCGTGCGGGTGCGCTACGAGGTGCTGCCGAGCGTGCACGACCCGGACGCGGCCCGTGCCGCCGGTGCTCCGCTCCTGCACGGCGACAAGACGACCGAGGAGCACCGGATCGCCGAGCCGGGCCGCAACGTGGTCGCCGCCCTGCACGGCGAGACGGGCGACGTCGACGGAGCCCTGGCGACGGCCGCGGCCACCGTCGAGGGCACCTGGACGACGGGCCGAGTCTCGCACGCCGCGCTCGAGACCCACGCGACCCGCGGGTCCGTCGACCGGGACGGGCGGCTCGTGCTCCGGACCGCGACGCAGGTCCCGTTCCTGGTGCGGGACGAGATCGCGCACGTGTTCGGCCTCGACCCGAGCCGAGTCCGTGTCATCGCGAAGCGCGTCGGCGGTGGGTTCGGCGGGAAGCAGGAGTTGCTGACCGAGGACCTGGTCACCCTCGCGGTGCTGCGGACCGGTCGCGCGGTGCAGTACGAGTTCAGTCGGCGAGACGAGTTCACGATCGCCCCGACCCGGCACCCGATGCGCGTGCGGGTCCGGCTCAGTGCCGACGCTGAGGGGCACCTGACGGCACTGCACGTCGACCAGACCATGGACACCGGCGCGTACGGCAACCACGGGATCGGTGTCATGTTCCATTCCGTCAGCGAGTCCGTCGCCGTCTACCGGTGCCCGTCGAAGCGTGTGGACGCGGAGTCCGTGTACACGAACAACCTGCCGTCCGGGGCGTTCCGCGGGTACGGGCTCGGCCAGGTCGTCTTCGCGATCGAGTCCGCCATGGACGAGCTCGCCCGGGAGCTCCGCATCGACCCGCTCGACCTGCGGCGGCGGAACGTCGTGGTCCCCGGAGACCCCCTGGTGGTCACGGACCCGGACGAGCAGGACGACCTGCGCTGGGAGGGCAGCTACGGACTCGACCAGTGCATCGACCTGGTGGCGGACGCCCTCCGCGCACCGGTGCCCGAGGTCCCCCGGATGGACGGTCCGCCGCTGGACGACTCGGGCGACTGGGCGTTCGGCACCGGGGTCGCCCTCGCGGCGATCGCCACGATGCCGCCGCGTGGGCACCACGCGCACGTGTCGGTCGAGGCCACGGCGGAGGGCCGGTACCGCATCGGCGTCGGCACGGCCGAGTTCGGCAACGGGACGACGACGGTGCACACGCAGCTCGTCGCCACCGCCCTCGGCACCACCACGGACCGGGTCGACGTGCACCAGTCGGACACCGACGCCGCCCGGCACGACACCGGGGCGTTCGGGTCCGCCGGGGTCGTCGTCGCCGGCAAGGCGCTGTACGCCGCGGCGCAGGCACTGCGGGAGGACATGACCGGGCGTGCCCTCGGGATCGTCGCCGCCCGGACGCCCCGGACCGCGTCGGGTCCGCTCGGGCCGGCGGTCTCGATCGGGCCGGACGGCGTCCGCGTCGGGGAGGAGCTCGTCGGGCACGCCGAGTTGCTCGCCGACGGCCCGCTCGTCGCGCACGGCAGCCACGACGGCACGCCACGGTCGCTCGCGTTCACCGTGCACGGCGCCCGGGTGGCGGTGCACCGGCCGACGGGTGAGGTCCGCGTGCTGCACAGCGTGCAGGCGGTGGACGCCGGCACCGTCCTGAACCCGGAACAGCTCCGCGGCCAGGTGGAGGGCGGCGCCGCGCAGGCGATCGGCTCGGCGCTGTACGAGGAGGTCGTGCTGGACGAGACCGGTCGGGTGACGACCGACGCGTTCCGGGCGTACCGGGTGCCGAAGATCTCCGACGTGCCCCGCACCGAGGTGCGCTTCGCCGACACGCACGACCCGCTCGGCCCCCTCGGCGCGAAGTCGATGAGCGAGGCGCCGTACAACCCGGTCGCGCCGGCCGTCGCGAACGCGGTGCGCGACGCCGTCGGCGTCCGCCCCCACCGGCTGCCGATGACGCGCGACCGGGTCTGGGCGATGCTCCAGGACGCGACCGACGACGGGGGTGCGTGATGTTCGAACTGGCACCGCGCCTCCTGGCCGCCCTCGACGCGGGGGACCCCGTGGTCGTCGCGACGGCCGTCGCGATGACGGGCAGCGCGCCGACCGGCGTCGGCTCGTCGATGGCCGTCCTGCCCGGCGGTCAGGTCGTCGGCACCATCTCCGGCGGGTGCGTCGAGGGTGCGCTGTTCGACACGGCGGAACAGGTCCTCGAGACCGGCGAGGCGGTGCTCGAACGCTTCGGGTTCGACGACGACCCGGACGACGTCGACGCGATGTGGGCACCCGCGCTCCGCTGCGGCGGTCGCGTCGAGGTCCTGGTCCGTCGCGTCAGTCCCGACGACGTCGACGTCGTGGACGCGCTCCGGCGCGCGGCGTCCGGGGTGCCGACGTCGCTCGGCCTCTCGCTCGACCCGGCGACGCTCGGCGCGGTCGTGCACGTCCCCGACGGCTGCGGCGGCCGGCTCTTCGTGGAGCGGGCCGACGTGCGGCCGCGGTGCATCGTGGTGGGCGCGGTGGAGTTCGCCGTGGCCCTGACGAACACGGCGGCGGTGCTCGGCTACGCCGTGACGGTCGTCGACCCGCGGCCGGTGTTCCTGACCGACGAGCGCTTCCCGGCCGCCGACGAACGCATCGTGGGCTGGCCGACGCGTGTGGTCGAGGCGTTGCCGGTGGACGCGACCACCGCCGTCGTGGTGCTCTCGCACGACGACCGGTTCGACGCCGCCGTGGTCGACTCGGCGCTCCGACGGGGTGCCGGGTACGTCGGGGCGATGGGCTCCCGCACGACGAACGCACGTCGGATGGCGGAGCTGCGGGCGCTCGGGACGCCGGACACCGACCGGCTGCGGTCCCCGATCGGGCTCGACATCGGTGCGACGACGCCGGCGGAGATGGCGGTCGCGATCATGGCCGAGGTGATCGCGGTCCGGACGGGCGCCGGCGGCGGTGCGCTCGTCGACGGCGCCGGTCCCATCCACCGCCGGGCGGTGTCCGCGAGCTGAGCCGGCGGCGCACGATCGGGTCAGGCGACGGCGGGTGTCCGGGCCAGTCGTTCGGCGAGCCGCGCGGCGATCTCCCGCTCGTCCGCCGCGACGAGCTCCCCGTCGCGCACCACCACGCGCCCACCCACGACGACGTGTCGGGGCCGCCGCCCGGGGGCGGCCCAGAGGAGTCCCGCGACGGGGTCGGCGACTCCCGCGTCCGCCACCCCGGAGACGTCCCACACGCACAGGTCGCCCGCGCTCCCGGCGCCGAGGTGCCCGAGCTCCGGGCGCCCGAGCCCCGCCGCGGAACCCTCCGTCGCCGCGCCGAGCACGTGCCGCGCCGGCAGCTGAGGCCCGACGAGCGCCGACACCTGCATGGCGAGCCGGGCGTCCGCGAGCAGGTGTCCGGCATCGTTGCTGCCGCCGCCGCTCGTGCCGAGGCCGACCGGGACCCCGGCCGCGGCGAGCCGTGCGACGGGAGCGATGCCCCAGCCCATCGGCACGTCGCACCCGGGTGCGTGCGTGGCGGTGACGCCCGCTGCCGCGAGCCGGGCGATCTCGTCGTCGGTGACGTCGCAGAGGTGCGCGATCGTGACGTCCGGCGCGAGCCACCCCCATTCCTCGAGCAGGTCGAGCGGACGACGGCCGTAGCGCTCGAGCGCGATCGCGGTGTCGACCTGTTCGTTGGCCTGGGTCCGCCGGCGGAGTCCGTGTCGCGCCGCCACCTCGCCGAGCGCGCGGAAGGTCGCCTCGCCGTCGGAGTGCACGCCGGCCGGACCGACGGCGACCTGGAGCCCGCCGTCCGGGTCCACGCCGCCGACGGCGTCGTCGTGCAGCAGTCGTGACGCGATCGCGTCCGCCGAGGCCGCCGCGCGGTCCGGGTCGTCCCGTGCCGAGCCGCGGACGAAGACGACCCGACCGCCGAGGCCGCGGACCGCGCCCACGGTGGCCGCGGCGAGCGCGACGGTGTCGTCCGTGGTCGCCTTCGCGGGCCAGTTCAGGTGGTGGTCGGCGATCGTCGTGACGCCGGACAGGAGGCCCTCCGCGGCTCCGGCGGACGCCGCCAGTGCGTACAGTTCGGGGTCGTGCCCCACCCGTCCGTACGCCGCGGCCATGGTCGGGAGCCAGTCCGCCATCGGCACGCCGCGGGTCCCGGGCAGGGTGCGGAACGCGGTCTGGAGGAGGTGGTGGTGCGCGTTGACGAGGCCGGCCGTGACGACGCACCCGGACGCGTCGAGGGTGGTGGCGAGGCCGCTGCCGTCGTCGACGACGACGTCGCCCTCCCGTTCGGTCCGGGGGTCGACGAGGACGCGGAGGGCACCGGTGACGGTCAGCATGGTGGTGTTTCTAGCAGTCCCCTGTTTCCGGGCCGTGACGGGGTGCGCACGGACGGGGTGCGCACGGACGGCGTCGCTGCTCGGTCCCGGCGTTCCAGGACCGTGGGTCGGCACCGCGGGGTAACCGGGCGGAAACACCCGGGGAACACGCGGACCGTAGGTTCGCCCCATGACGCAGACCCTGATCCGCGCCGGATGGGTGCTCACCGCAGCACCCGACGGCGCTGCCACGCCCGCCGCGATCCGCGACGGAGCCGTGCTCCTCGACGGCGACCGGATCGCCGCGGTCGGCACGTACGCCGACCTCGCCGCGGCCCACCCGGACGCGCCGGTGCGCGGCGGTGCGTACGACATCGTCACGCCCGGCTTCGTGAACACCCACGGCCACTTCAGCGAGGGGCTCATCACCGGGATCGGTTCGCAGTACACGCTGTGGGAGTGGCTCACGGCGTTGATCGGGCGCGTCAACCCGGTGATGACCCGGGACAAGGCGTACGCGGGCACGGTGCTGCAGGGCATCCAGCTGCTCCGGAGCGGGGTGACGACGGCGAACGACATGTTCTGCGCCGACCCGGTGCCGGACGAACCGGCGACACCCGGCGTGGTGCAGGCGCTCGAGGACCTCGGGCTGCGCGGGGTCGTGTCGTTCGGCTCCGGCGACGTCGACCGCGACTTCGGCGCGACGCCCATCCTGGAGGAGTTCGAGGCCCTGCGCGAGGCCGCCGCCGCCAGCCGGTACAGCACGTTCCGGGTCGGCGTCTCGTCGATCGGGCGGTACACGGACGACACCTGGCAGGAGCACGTCGACTACGCGGTCGCCGGCGGCCACGGCGTGCACGTGCACTTCCACGAGGTGCGCGAGGAGGTCACCGCGGCCCGGCAGCGCACCGGACGGACGGCCATCGGGCACGCCGAGGCGACGGGCATGTTCCAGGTCCCGGTGATCGCCGCGCACAGCGTCTGGGTGGACCGCGAGGACCGGGAGCGGTACGCGGCCCACGGCGTCGGCGTGGCCCACAACCCGGTCGCGAACGGGATCCTCGCCAGCGGCATCGCCCCGATCGCGGAACTCCGTGCGCTCGGCGTCCCGGTGGGCATCGGGGTCGACGGCCCGGCGTCGAACGACTCCCAGGACTTCCTGCAGGCGATGAAGACGGCCGCGCTGCTCGCTCGGGTGCGGGACCTGCAGGCCACCGCGATGAGCGCCCGCGAGGCCTTCGAGATGGGGACGATCGGCGGCGCCCGTGCCCTGCGCATGGAGGACGAGATCGGCTCGCTGGAGCCGGGCAAGCGCGCGGACCTGGTCGTCCTCGACGGCGACTCCCCGACCCTCGCGAACGTCCACGACCCCTACCAGGCGGTGGTCTTCGTCGCCGGCAGCCGCGAGGTCCGCGACGTCTGGGTGGACGGCGAGCTGAGCGTCGCGGACGGTGACGTCACCCGGGTGGACGTGCGTGAGGCGGTCGAACGGGCGCGTCCGCTCGCTCGACAGCTCGTGGCCGAAGCGGGCCTGGAGCGCCTGTCCGCGCTCACCGGCGGCCCGCTCGACGGCACCGAGCGTCCGTAGTCCGTCCGGTCAGAGTTCGAGGACCAGTCGCGGGCAGCCGCGCCGGGCGCGGGACACGCAGACCATCATGGTGCGGTCGTCGGCCTGCTCCTCGGGGCTGAGCACGGTGTCCCGGTGCTCGACCTCGCCCTCGAGCACGGGGGTCTCGCAGGTGCCGCACGTGCCCTCCCGGCAGGACGAGAGCACGAAGGCGCCGGCGTCCTCCGCGACCTCGAGCAGGGTCCGGTCGGCTGGCACCGTCACGGTGACGCCGGTGACCGTGAGCTCGACCTCGAAGGCCTCGCCGGGGGCGTCGACGTCCGCGGCGGGCTCGAAGCGCTCGACGCGGACGCTGCCCGCCGGCCAGTGCTCGGCGGCGGCCTCGACCGCGTCCATGAGCCCGCGCGGCCCGCAGCAGTACACGACCGCGTCGCGCGGTGCGGCGAGGAGCGCGTCGACGTCGAGCCGGACGCCCTCGTCGGCCGCCGCCACGACGACCCGGTCGGGGTGCGCGGCGACGAGCTCGTGCACGAACGCCATGCGGTCGCGGGACCGCCCCGCGTAGTGGAGCTCCCACGGGGAGCCGGCGCGTTCGGCGGCGGCGATCATCGACCGGATCGGCGTGATCCCGATGCCCCCGGCGACGAAGACCGCGGAGCGCGCCGGGTCGTGGCCGAAGTGGTTCCGCGGCCCGGCCACCACGACCTCGTCGCCGACCGCCAGCCCCTCGTGCACGGCGACCGATCCGCCGCGGCCGTCGGGCTCGCGGAGCACGGCGATGCGCCAGTGCCCGTCGGCCGTCGTCGTGACGAGCGAGTACTGGCGCTCGGTCCCGGGGGAGACCTCGAGGTCGACGTGCGCCCCGGGTTCCCAGTCCGGCAGTGCTGGACCGTCGACCGGGGCCAGGTCGAGTGCGACGACGTCCGTGGCGACCTGCTGGCGGGCGGCGACGCGCAGCCGCCGACGCTCCGGCACGGCGCTCACGCGATCGCTCCGGCGCGCGGGGTCTCCTTGACCACGATCATGTGGAAGCGGGTGCCGTCCGCGCTGCACCACCGGTGGCCGGTGCCGCCGCGGTAGTACGCCGAGTCGCCGGGCCCGAGGTCGAGCGGTTCCCGTCCGCGCAGGTCGAGGTGCACGCGGCCGGCGAGCACGGTGAGGAACTCGTCCTCGTGGTGCTCGAAGTACTCGCCGAGGTCCGTGTTGTCGCCGACCCACTCCAGCGGCTCGAACGCGTGCGGGCCGGCGTGCACGAGCAGCCGGGCCTCGCCGCTCGAGAACGGTCCGCGGGCGCCCTCGCCGGCACGGATGACCTCGGGCAGGCGGACCTCGTGCTCCGGTCGCTCGGGGGCACCGGCGGCGAGCAGTTCGACCTGGGTCGTGCCGAGCGCCGCGGCGATCTTCTCGAGGGACACCATGCTGGCGCGGGAGTGCCCGCGCTCGACCTGGCTGAGGAACGGGTGCGACAGCCCGGTCAGTTCGGCGACCTGGACGAGCGTCAGTCGTGCGGCGCGTCGACGGGCACGGATGTGCTCACCGATCCGCTGGGTCTGGTCGTCGACGACGCGGTCGGTCTCGGTGGTGGTGCCGGTGCTCACGCGCACTCCTCTCGTCCTCGGTGAGGCCGTCCCGACCGGTTTGTCGGAACGCTCGTTCCCGCTCCCGGTCCCGTCGGGGCGGGCGTCACACACGGCAACCGCCTCGAAACGAGAGGGAAACACTGCCGCCCTAGCATCGGAGATGTTGATGCGATCAACATTCTCACACACGATCGAGAGGCTCCGGATGGACTCGTCAGTGCCCCGCCCGATCGCCCTCCTGCGCTCCGCGCTGCTGCCGGACGGCCGGTCGGTCGACGTCGCGATCGACGGCGAGACCGTCTCCACCGTGGCCCCGGCCGGCACCCTCGCGGCGCCGGCGGAGGAGACGATCGACCTCGGCGGCCGGCTGCTCCTGACCGCACCGGCAGAACCGCACGCCCACCTCGACAAGGCCCTCAGCGCCGACGTCATCCGGCCGCCGCTCGGCGACCTCGGTGCCGCGATCGCCTCGTGGACCGCGCACGCGACGACCATGACCGTCGAGGACATCGCCGACCGGGCCCGGACCGCCGCCCTCACCCTGCTCGCCGCCGGCACCACGGCCGTCCGGAGCCACGTCGACGTCCTCAGCGGTCGACACAGCGCGGCGGACCGGCCCGCCACCACGGAGCAGGCCGTGCGCGGCGCCCGTGCCCTCGTGCAGGTCCGCGACGAACTCGCCGGCCTGATGGACATCGAGCTCGTCGCCCTCGCCGGCCCGCTCGCCCCCGACGAGCACGTCGAGGCGGTGCTCGACCTCGGCGTGGACCTGGTCGGCGGCGCCCCGCACCTCGCCGAGGACCCCCTCGCGGACGTCGACCGACTCCTCGCCATCGCCCACCGACGGGGCCTCGGCGTCGACCTGCACGCCGACGAGAGCCTCGACGGCCCGGTGACCCTCGACCACTACGCCCGGGCATCCCGCTCGCTGCGACGGGACCGGCAGTACTCCGCCGGGCACTGCGTCCGGCTCGGCACCCTGGGGCCGGAGCGGCTCGCCGAGGTGGTCGCCGACGTCGCCGCAGCCGACCTCGGGGTGATCACGCTCCCGATCACGAACCTGTACCTGCAGGGTTGGCAGTACCCGGTCGCCACACCGCGGGGACTGACCGCCATCCAGGCGCTCCTCGACGCCGGCGTCCGCGTCGCCGCCGGCGCGGACAACGTCCGCGACCCCTTCAACCCGGTCGGCCGGAGCGACGCCTTCGAGACCGCATCGCTGCTCGTCTCCGCCGGCCACGTGACGCCGGACCAGGCGTACGCGATGGTGAGCGACACCGCCCGGAGCGTGATGGGCCTCCCGGCCGCCGGTCCCGTCCCCGGGCGTCGCGCCGACCTGCTCGCCGTGGCCGCGACGAGCGTCACCGACGCCGTCGCGAACGCCCCCGCCGACCGCATCGTCCTGTCCCGCGGGCGACTCGTCGCCCGCACCGAGGTGCGACGGACCGTCGCCGCGCCGTCCGCAGCCGCGGCCGCCGTCCCCGCCTGACCCCTCCGCCCGCCCGCACCGAGAACCCGAGGTGATCGTGACCACCACCGCCCCGCCACCCGTCGCCACGACGGACACGCTGCTCGACTTCCGCAACGTCGAGATGACCTTCCCGAACGGCACCATCGCCCTGCAGGGCGTCGACCTCACCGTGGACCGCGGCCAGTTCGTCTCGGTCGTCGGCCCGTCCGGCTGCGGCAAGTCCACGCTGCTCCGCATCGCCTCCGGCCTCGAGACCGCGTCGGACGGGTCGGCCGGTGTCGCGGCCGACCGCATCGGCTACGTCTTCCAGGACGCCACGCTCCTGCCCTGGCGCACCGTGCAGGGCAACGTCGAGCTGCTCGCCGAGCTCGGACACGTGCCGAAGGCCAAGCGAGCTGCCAAGGCCGCCCACGCCATCGAGCTCGTCGGCCTGAACGGCTTCGAGACGAACCTGCCGAAGCAGCTGTCCGGCGGCATGCGGATGCGGGTCTCGCTCGCCCGGTCGCTCACCCTCGACCCGGAGCTCTTCCTGTTCGACGAGCCGTTCGGTGCCCTCGACGAGATCACCCGCGAGCGCCTCAACGACGAGCTCCTCCGGCTCTTCGTCGAGCAGCAGTTCGCCGGGCTCTTCATCACGCACTCCGTGTCCGAGGCCGTGTACCTCTCCACCGAGGTGATCGTGATGTCCGGGCGCCCCGGCAGCATCGTCGGCCGGTTCGACGTGCCGTTCCCGATGCCCCGCGACCCCGACATCCGCTTCACACCCGAGTTCGCCGAACTGGTCGGCGAGGTCTCGCACGCGCTCCGGGAAGGACACCGCTGATGGTCACCCTGCAGGAGGCCGCCGAGACCCGCGCGGTCCGGGCCGCCGCCCGTCGCGCCGCTCCTCGGGCCCGCCGCGGCATCGCGTGGTGGCAGCCCGTCGTCGTCCTCGCCGTGCTCGTCGGCATCTGGTACGCCGCGGCCGCGTACTACGACCACGTCCGGGGCCTGGCCTTCCTCGTGCCGTACCCGCACCTCGTGGCGAAGGCGATCGTCGCGCCGACGATGCCGGACGGGTCGCCGTCCACGTTCGGCTCCGACCTCTGGTCCGCCCTCGGACGCACCACCGTCGTCTCGCTCACCGGCCTCGGCTTCGCGATCGTGATCGGTGTCGTCTGGGCGATGGCGATGGCGCAGGCGAAGTGGCTCGAGAACTCGCTGTACCCGTACGCCGTGGTGCTGCAGTGCGTGCCGATCCTCGCCCTCGTGCCGCTCATCGGCGCCCTGTTCGGCTACGAGTTCGTCAGCCGCGTGATCGTCACCGTGATGATCGCGCTGTTCCCGATGGTGTCGAACACGCTGTTCGGACTGCAGTCCGCCGACCGCGCGCAGCGTGAGCTGTTCCAGCTGCAGCGTGCCGGCCGGTTCGCCCAGCTCGTCAAGCTGCAGTTCCCGGCCGCGCTGCCGTCGATCTTCGTCGGCCTGCGCACCTCCGCCGGGCTGAGCGTCATCGGGGCGATCGTCGGCGACCAGTTCTTCCAGCGCGGCAACCCCGGGCTCGGTGTCCTCATCCAGGTGACCGCATCGCGCCTGATGGGCCCCGAGCTGTACGCGACCATCCTGATCGCCTCGCTCTACGGCGTCGCCGTCTTCCTCGTGTTCGGCCTGATCGGCCGCCTGGCCGTCGGCCGCTGGCACGACTTCAGCTGACCCCCCAGAACCCACACCCTTTCCCACCACAGCACCACGAGACCCGCACCACGAACGGAGCCTCCATGCGCACCACCTCCCGCCTCGGCGTCGCAACCGCCGCCCTCGCCGCCACCGCCATCGCCCTCACCGGCTGCGCGGCGGGGTCGTCCGGCAGCACCGGGACGACCGCCGCGACCTCGTCGACCGCCTCCGGGCCGAAGGTCGACCTCGCCGGCGCGTGCCCCGCGACCGTCGTCGTCCAGACCGACTGGAACCCCGAGGGCGAGCACGGCCACCTCTACCAGATGCTCGGCCCGAACCCGGTGATCGACTCCTCCGGCAAGACCGTCACCGGCGACCTATACGCCAACGGCAAGAGCACCGGCGTCAAGCTCGAGATCCGTGCTGGCGGCCCGGCCATCGGCTACACCAAGGTCGCGTCGCAGATGTACCAGGACAAGGACATCACCCTCGGGTACATGTCCACGGACGAGCAGGTGCAGTTCTCCGGCAACCTGCCCACCACGGCCGTGTTCGCCGAGAACGATCAGTCCCCGATGTCGATCATGTGGGACCCGAAGACGTACCCGGAGGTCGACAGCATCAAGAGCCTCGGCAAGGCACTCGAGAAGGACGGCGGCGTCGTCCGCTACTTCAACGGTGCCGCGTACATGACCTACCTGGAGCAGTCCGGGATCCTGCCGAAGAAGGTCCTCGACGGCAGCTACGACGGCACCCCGTCGAAGTTCGTGTCCGCGGGCGGCAAGGACGCCCAGCAGGGCTTCGCGACCGCCGAGCCGTACATCTACCAGAACCAGGTCGCGGCCTGGGGCAAGAAGGTCGACTACGCGCTCGTCTCGAGCACGGGGTGGAACCCCTACCCCGAGGCGATGTCGGTCCGTACCGGTGACCTGAAGAAGCTCGAGCCGTGCCTGCAGAAGCTCGTGCCGGTCATGCAGCAGGCCGACGTGGACTACCTGAAGTCCCCGGGCGCCACGAACGACCTCATCACGAAGCTCGTGCAGCAGTACAACAACGGCTGGACCTACGACTCGAAGGTCGGCGCGTTCGCCGCGGCCCAGATGGTGAAGCTCGGCCTGGCGAAGGACACCGACGGCTACATCGGGTCGATGGACGAACAGCGCATGCAGGACTTCATCGCCAAGGCGACGCCCGTCTTCGCCGGCACCGGTGACGTCAAGAGCGGCCTGAAGCCCTCCGACCTGTACACGAACGAGTTCCTCGACAAGTCCATCGGTCTGGGTTCCTGACACCGGTCGGCTCCCGTCGAACGGGAGCCGACCAACATGCGGACGGGAGGCGCGGTGCCACGCCGCCCCGCGCCTCCCGTCCGTCGTCCCCGCACCACCCACCCACCAGGAGTGAGCATGACCACCGTCACCCCCACCTCCGTCGAGGCGCTGCGCGCCGAGCTCGTCGCACTGCTCGGTGAGCGCGGCGTGAGCGCCGACGAGCGCACGCGGGCCCGCGCATCCGTCGACGAGGCCACCATGAGTCCCATCCTCAGCGAGCAGCTGCCCCTGGGCCTCGCCGACCTCGTCGCGTCGCCGGCCAGCGCCGACGACATCGCCGCCACCCTGCAGGCCGCGGTCCGGCACGGCGTCCCCGTCACCACCCGCGGGAAGGGCACCGGCAACTACGGCCAGGGCATCCCGCTGCACGGCGGCCTGGTCCTCGACACGTCGCGGGCACGCGCCGTCGTCGAGGTCGGCGACGGCTGGATCACCGCCGAGGCCGGTGCGTCCATGGTCGCCCTGGAGCAGGCGGCCGCCGCCACGGGCCAGCAGCTCTGGATGTACCCGTCCACCGCGCAGTCGACCATCGGCGGCTTCCTGTCCGGTGGTTCCGGCGGCACCGGGTCGATCGCGCACGGGTCGAACTGGCAGGGCTTCGTCACGGCGCTCGACGTCGCGCTCCCCGGCGCCGACGAGCTGCTGCACGTCGAGGGCGACGAGGCGCAGCCGTTCGTGCACACCTACGGCACCGCCGGCGTCATCGCCCGCGCCACCGTCCGGCTCGAGCCGCTGCAGGAGTGGCGAGCCGTCTACGCGGCGTTCCCCACCTTCGAGGACGCGCTCGTCGCCGTCCGCACGCTGCGCGGCCTCGACCCGGTGCCGCGGCTCGTGAGCGCTGACCGCGCCGAGATCGCCGCGACGCTGCCGTCCGACCTGGCCGTCCCCGACGACCGGGCGAGCCTGCGAGCGATCATCGACGACGTCGTGCTCGACGAGGCCCGGGCACGCATCGAGGCCGCCGGCGGTGAGGTCCTGGACGTCCGCGAGGGCCTGCAGCAGACCACGAAGGTGTCGATGCTGTCGTACAACCACCCGATCTGGTGGCTGAAGCGGAACACGAGCGACACCGAGTACTTCCACGTCGAGGTCGGCGGTGAGGCGCTCATCGACCGGATCGCCGAGGTCGAGGCCGTCTACCCCGGCGGCATGCTCCACATCGAGGCCGCGCACGTCGGACCGATCGGGATGCTCACCGCGCCGTACACCGGGGCCGAGGACGTCTACGCCGGCTACCCGGTGCTCCGCGGACTCGGCGTCCGGGTGCACAGCCCGCACCAGTACTACGTCGACCACGGCGTCGAGGAGCTCGTGGCGCTGAAGCAGCGCACCGACCCCGTGGGGCTGCTCAACCCCGGGCACGTCATCGACCCGTCGCTCGTGGTCAGCGGTGGCTCCACCGCGTCCGCGCAGCCCGTCGTCCCGGGGTTCGGCAAGTGAGCGCCGGCATCGGCACGGTCCGCTCGCGTCGGCTCGCGGAACTGTCCGGTCCGGCCGTCGCGGCGGGCTTCGGGCCGGACACGATCGTCGTGCAGCCCACCGGCGCCGTCGAGCACCACGGCCCGCACCTGCCGCTCCTGACCGATCACCTGCTCGCCGAGCACATCGGCGGGGCTGCGGTCGAGCAGGCGGCCGCCGAGGGGCTGGACGTCTGGCAGCTCCCGACGCTGTCGTTCACGAAGTCCGACGAGCACAGCTGGGCACCCGGCACGGTGTGGCTCGACAGCGACACGATGTTCGACACCGCGGTCCAGATCGGCCGCGCGGTCGCCCTCACCGGTGCCGGCACCCTGGTGTTCGCCAACGGGCACGGCGGCAACGTCGCCCTGCTGCAGGTCGCCCTGCGCGAGATCCGGAAGCGCTACGGGTTGAAGACGTTCCTCATGCCGACCCTCGCCCGCGTCCCCGGCCCGGACGGCGAGGACGCGGACGAGCTCGGGCTGGGGATCCACGGCGGCGCCGCGGAGACGTCGATGATCCTGCACCTCCGCCCGGACCTGGTCGACATGTCGCTCGCGGAACGCTGGGTGCCGGAGCACATCGCCGGCTTCGAGAAGATCGCGTTCAACGGCGGCCCGGTGTCGTTCGGGTGGTTGTCCGACGACTTCGGGACCCCCGGGGTCGTCGGCGACGCCAGCCGGGCGACGGCGTCGTACGGTGCCGTCCTCTGGGAGCACTCCGTCGCCGAGGCCGTGGCGTCGCTGCACGAGATCGCGCGGTTCGACCCGGCGGTGAGCCGTCCGGCGGTGGCCCGCCCCGCCGACGCTGCGGTCTCGTGACCGTGCCGCGAGGGGTCGACGATGCGCCCGTGCCGACGGACCCGTTGACCCTCGCGGCATCGTGGCTCCCCGCCGCGGCGGACGCCCCGGGTCCGACCATGACCCTCTCCACCGTCGGGCTCGACGGCTACCCCGACGCCCGGACGGTCCTGCTCTCCCGGTTCGACGGGGAGCGCCTGCACTTCCACACCGACTCGCGCAGCCGCAAGGCCGCCGAGCTCGCGGCGGTGCCCCGTGCCGCGGTGACCCTGCACTGGCCCGAGGCCGCGCGCCAGCTCGTCGTGGTCGGTGACGTGGCGCCCGTCTCCGACCACGAGGCCCGTGCGGCCTACGCGGCGAGGACGCGGTACCTGCAGGTGCTCGCGTGGGTCAACGACCACGCGTCCGCTGCGGACACGCCGGCTCGGCGCCGGGAGGCCTGGGCGGCGTTCGGCCGCGAACGGGCCGGCACGGACCTCGAGCCGCCGAGCACGTGGGCGGGGTTCGCGCTGACACCGGTGCGGATGGTGTTCTGGCGCGGGGCGACGGACGCGGCCAGCAACCGGCTCGCCTACCAGCGGCGCGCGGACGGGTCGTGGGCGCGGGAGTCCTGGCCGGGGTGACCGCGCGCTGCGGAACGCCTCGGCGCCCTCGGGCCGGCCGCGGCAACCCTAGCGAACGGTGGCGCTGGGCAGTGGAGACCACGCAGCGACGACGACGGCGGCCGCGAACACGACCGTCACGGCGAGTAGCGCGAAGCCGTCCCCGGTCAGGGTCACGAGGGCACCCCCGCCCACTGCTCCCACCGCTGCGAACGTCCGGTTCGCGCTGCGCATCGTGCCGTTCACCCGGCCGAGGAGGGCATCCGGTGTGACGGTCTGGCGCAGGACCATCTCGTTCGCGTTCTCGCAGCCTGCTGCGGCACCGTGCAGGGCGAAGGCGACGAACAGGACCACGACCGTCGTCGGCCGTACTGCACCGCCGGTACCGAGCGTCACGAGCGTGATGGCCGCCCAGGCGATCGGGTAGGCGGCTCGTGCGGCGATGATCGTCCGGCCGGCACCGAACCGGGTGCCGAGGCGTGTCGCAGCGGTCGCGCCGACGAGCATCGCGATCCCGCTGACGGCGATGACGGCTCCGTACAGCGCTGCGGGGAGTGCGAGCGTGCGGAGCGCGAGGGCCGCGAACACCGTCAGGCCAGCGGCGTTGGCGAGGAACCAGACGTGGGTGGACAGGGCCAGCGGTCTGAGCACGGCGTTGCCGTACGTCCAGCGCAGACCGTCCGCGATGTCACTCCGCAGGTTCGTCCTGGCCGGGCGCGCCGGCTGGTGCTCGACGACGCGGACCCGGGCGATGAGGAACGCATCGACGAAGTAGCTCACCGCGTCGAGCGCGATCGCGACCGGCGCCGTCACGATGCTGACCAGGACCCCGCCGAGCGCCGGGCCTGCCGTCTGCGCCGCCGCGTCGCTCTGGTCCACCCGCGCGTTCGCCGCCAGGAGGAGCGGGCGCGGCACGATCCTGGGGAGGAGCGACTGCGTTGCCGCGAACCCCACGACCGACAGGATGCCGAACAGGAACAGCACCGCCGCAGTCGCGCACAGGTCCAGGAGCCCGGTGAACCACAGCACCGGGATCGCACCGAGGCTCACGCCGCGACCGATGCTCGCCCAGATCAGCAGCGGCTTCCGCCGGAAGCGGTCGACGGTCGCGCCGACGACCAGACCGAACGCGGCGTACGGGAGGAACTGGGCAGCGTTCACGAGACCGAGCTCGAACGGACTGGCGTGCAGCACCGTCACCACGAGGACCGGCACGGCGACCGCGCTCACGGCTGATCCGAACGACGAGACGGTCGCGGCCGACCAGTACGGGAGGAAGCCCGGCACGCGACGCAGCGTGGTCACGTCGTCGCCCATGTCCCAACGCTGGCAGACCGTGACACCGCGAGCAAGGGCGTGGTCTCGTCTCCCCGCACCCGGATCCTCGTGGGCACGGAGCGAACGCGCGCATCTCACCCTCCCTGGGTGAGACCCGTGATGAGGTTGACGGCGACCGCGACCACGAACGTGCCGAAGAAGTAGGACAGCAGCGCGTGGCCCATGGCGATGCGGCGGGAGGGAGTGGACGACTGGACGATGTTGCCCGGGCTGTAGGCCATCCCGATGGAGAACGCGGTGTACGCGAAGTCGCTGTAGGACGGGTCCTCGTCCTGGTCGAAGTCGAAACGGTGCCTGTCGTCGATGTAGTACATGCGCGCGTACTTGAACGCGTAGACGGTGTTCATGACCGCCCAGGCCGCCACGACTCCGACCACTGCGAGGATCGCGGCGGCCGAGCCGACCGCGTCGTGCTGCTGGCTCCGGAAGAGCGCGAAGACCACCAGGACCAGGCTGAGGAACGTCGCGACGATGATGAGCACGTCGACCATCCGTCGCGAGCGATCCTCGTGACGGGCGAGGGAACGGGTGCGTTCGGGGCCGGCCGGCCAGGCCGTCGACCACGCCCAGACGAGGAACACCAGCGCGGCGGTCGACCACCCGAGGAGCGCCGACAGGTCGGGGACACCGAGCAGCCCGGCGATCACCGCGACCGCGACGCCGACGACCACGGCGATGCAGGCCTTCACGGACAGGTGTGACATGACTCTTCCCTTCTGGACGGCGGCCGCTCGCGACGGTCCGGCTTGCGCTTCGGCTGCGCTGCGATCCGGTCAGCCGTGCCGTGATCCGGACAGGGGGACGTAGAGGCCGGCACGCTCGGCCCGGACGGCGGCGAGCGTGCGTGACGTGGCGTCGAGCTTGACCAGGATGTGCTCGAGGTGCGCGGCGACCGTGCGGGGAGCGATCCTCAGCGCCCGGGCGATCTCGACGTTGGAACACCCCTCGATCACGTGTCCGAGCACCTCGAGCTCCCGTGGCGTCAGCCCCCGCCGGTCCGGGGCCGACGACAGCAGCACCACACCGCGGACCACGGCGTGCAGATCGCTGCCGCAGCCCAGTACCGTCACCCGCTCGTAGCGGTCGGGCGACCGACGGCTCCCGAGCGGCCACAGGAACACCGCATGGTCCTGCCCGTCGTCGATCGCGTCCATGGCCGCGTCGATCAGCGCCGAACCGTTGGCCAGGAGTCCGTCGTCCGACAAGCCCGGGAGGCGCATGGCGCCGTGCCCGGGAAGGAGGACCGCCCCTGCTCGGGCCCCGTCGACGAAGGCCGCTGATGCTGCGAGCGTCCGCAGCGGGTCGATCCCCGCCGCGAGGACCGGGACGATGCGAGCGAGGCGTCGGCGGAGGGACCGTGCGGGCGGCTCCGGGCTCTGGAACAGCACGGTCATGAAGCCCACGTGTCGCCCCCGACGCTCGTACAGCGCGACGGACAGCGTCTCGTGGAACCCCGCGGACAGACAAGCGGCCCGACTCTGCAGGTCGCGGGACGACTCGGGAAGGTCCGACATGCTGGTGGGCGGCCGCTCACGATCGAGCCCGGCCATCTCGATGTCGCGTGCCATCTCGGGGCCGCTCATGTAGCGGACGCTCGACTCCGCGAGGTCGGTGCTCGCCACCGAGTTGTAGGCGGTACCGCCCTGTTCGGCCAGCGCCATCCACGCGCCGTCGAACGGGATCTGGGTGCGCACCTCGTCCAACATGGCCTGAGCCCGCTCGTGGACGGAGGACGGGCGCGCAGCGATGTCAGCGAGCTCGATCGCACCGGTGCGTGACACGGGACTCGACCACCTCAGGACCATCGCCAGCAGGAGTGAACGGAACTGTCCGAAAACGTCTTCCCTCGGTCTACCACCGTCGGTCGGTGGGGGTGCGTCCCGAGCCCGCCGGACGCATGGGCATGTCTGCCGATGGTGTGTCCTCGGTGCCAGGCGTGTCATGGCCCTGCCGAGCGGTCGACGGGACCGCGCGTGTTCGAGGCATCCGCACAGAGGAGACGATCATGAGGGCAGTTGTGTACGAGGGGCCGCGCAGCGTCGCGGTGCGAGACGTCCCGGATGCGCGCATCGAGCGCTCCACCGACGTGCTCGTACGGATCACGACGACGAACATCTGCGGGTCGGACCTCCACATGTTCGAGGGCCGCACCAGCTTCGAGACCGGACGGTGGTTCGGTCACGAGAACATGGGTGAGGTGATCGAAGCCGGCGACGGCGTGGACAAGATACGGGTCGGTGACCACGTGGTCCTCCCCTTCAACGTGGCGTGCGGTCACTGCAAGAACTGCGAGCGCGGGTTGACGAACTACTGCCTCACCGCGCAACCCGTGCCGGAGTGGGCGGGAGCGGCGTACGGGTTCGCGGACATGGGACCGTGGGCGGGCGGACAGGCCGAGCTCCTTCGCGTCCCCTGGGCCGACTTCAACTGCCTCCGCCTGGGCGAGGACGCGGAGGAGAAGTCCGCCGACTACGTCATGCTCGCCGACATCTTCCCGACCGGTTACCACGCGACCGAGATGGCTGGGGTGGGGCCGGGGGACCAGACGGTCATCTACGGTGCCGGACCGGTCGGCTTGATGGCTGCTCTGTCCGCCACCATCCGCGGTGCGAGCAAGGTCATGGTGGTGGATCGGCATCCGGACCGCCTCCGCCTGGCTGAGTCGATCGGTGCGATCCCCATCGATGACTCGAAGGTCGATCCGGTGGAAGCCGTGCTGGAGCAGACGATGGGGCTCGGAGCGGACAACGGCTGCGAGTGTGTCGGGTACCAAGCGCACGACCCCGTCGGCGACGAGCAACCGAACCTCACGCTCAATCGACTGGTCCAGTCGGTGCGGTTCACCGGACGGATCGGCACCGTCGGCGTCTTCGTGCCGCAGGACCCGGGCGGACCCGACGAACTGGCGAAGCACGGGCGCATCGCGTTCGACATGGGACTGCACTGGTTCAAGGGCCAGACGATGGGGACCGGGCAGGCGCCCGTGAAGAAGTACAACCGTCAGCTCCGCGATCTCATCGCTGCTGGCAAGGCGAAGCCGTCGTTCATCGTGAGCCACGAGCTGCCGCTCGCTCAGGCGCCGGATGCCTACGAGCACTTCGACAACCGCGATGCCGGGTGGACGAAGGTCGTCCTCAAGCCCGGCGAGGCGGCGTGACCATGGCGGGTCGAACGGCCGCGGTCGTCGGTGTCGGCGTCGCGGGCATCGCGGCGGGCCTCGTCGCCCGGTCGCTCGTGAAGCGGGAACGGGAGTCGGACGGGGACGGAACACACCCGCAGGGGTGGAAGGCGGTCACCGTCCTGGGCTCGGCCGAGCGTTTCGAGAGCGGTGGCTACCCCGAGCCGTTGCAGCGCCTTGCTGGGCTGCTGGAGATCCGGATCGAGCCTGCGTCCGGAGGCAAGGGGTTCGAAGTGCACGCTCGCTTCCGTGACGGCGGCGAGGTCCCGGTGGACGGCGACCCGAACATGCTGTTGCGGGAGGCTCTGCGCGATGCCAAGCAGGTCTTCGAGACGGGCGAGGTGCTGCGTGCGACCCCACGGCCGCACGGACGTCGTCCGAGCACCCTGCTGGGGCGCGCGGTCGACACCGCGGAAGACGAGGCCAGGGGTGGGGGTGTGCTGTGAAGGCGCTGTGCTGGACCGGAGTGAACGAGCTCGCGGTGGAGGACGTGCAAGACCCTCAGATCCTCAACGCGCAGGACATCATCGTGAAGGTGACGCTGAGCACGACCTGCGGATCCGACCTCCACCTCCTCGGCGGATACGTCCCGACCATGCGGGCAGGCGACGTACTGGGGCACGAATTCCTCGGCGAGGTCGTCGAGATCGGGTCGGCGGTCAGGAAGCACGACGTCGGCGAACGTGTCGTGGTCTGCTCGTTCATCAGCTGCGGCAACTGCTGGTACTGCCGCCATGAGCTGTACTCGCTCTGCGACAACGGCAACCCCAACGCGGGCATACCCGAGATGCTCTGGGGCCAGGCACCCGGAGGCTGCTACGGGTACTCGCATGCACTGGGCGGGTGGGCGGGGAGTCATGCCGAGTACATCCGCGTGCCCTTCGCCGACCAGGGCGCGTTCACCGTGCCTGAAGGGGTGAGCGACGAGCGGGCGCTCTTCGCCTCTGATGCCGCTCCGACAGGATGGATGGGAGCGGAGCTCGGCGGCGTCCGTCCAGGAGACACAGTCGGGGTGTGGGGCGCGGGAGGCGTCGGACAGATGGCGGCACGCGCCTCGCTGCTGCTCGGCGCCGAACGCGTCATCGTGATCGACCGCTTCCCGGAGCGACTGGCGCAGGTGGAGCAGGTCATCGGCGCGGAGACCATGAACTACGAGACGAGCGAGGTGACAGCCGAACTCCGTGAGCTCACGGGCGGCCGCGGTCCCGACGTGTGCATCGAGGCGGTCGGGATGGAGGCACACCGCGACGGACCAGACTTCGCGTACGACCAGCTGAAGCAGCAACTGCGACTGCAGACCGACCGGCCCACAGCCGTGCGAGAGGCGATCTTCGCCGCACGCAAGGGCGGCAGCGTCTTCGTCCTGGGCGTGTTCGGGGGCTTCGTCGACAAGTTCCCCCTCGGGGCGGTGATGAACAAGGGCCTCACGCTCCGCTCCGCACAACAGCACGGGCACCGGTACATCCCCATGCTCCTCGAGCGGATGGCCCACGACGAGATCCTCACCGAGCACCTCGCCACCCACGTCATGCCCCTCGAGGAAGGGCCGGGCGGCTACGCCATGTTCAAGGACAAGACGGACGGGTGTGTCAGGGCCGTGTTCCGTCCCTGACCGGCCGCGAGCCGCTCGAGGTTCCTCGCGCGTGGGCCAGACTGTCCGGTCCTAGGCTGGGGCTGTGTCGAAGGTGCTGATCACCGGGATGTCGGGAACCGGGAAGTCGTCCGCGCTGGTGGAGCTCGCGAAGTACGGCTACCGGGCCGTGGACACCGACGACCCGGGATGGCGTGAGTACCGCCCCTTGCCTGACCCACCCGACGAAGCGCACCAGGGCGAGTGGATGTGGGTCGAGGCGAAGATCTCCGGGCTCCTCGACGCGGCGGAAGACCGGTCGCTGTTCGTCCAGGGATGCGTGCGGAACCAGTCCGAGTTCTACGAGCGGTTCGATGCGATCGTGCTCTTGACTGCTCCGCTGGACGTGATGCTCGATCGGGTCACGCGCCGCACGACGAACCCCTACGGGAAGACCGCTCTCGAGCGTCGGATGATCGAGGCGGATCTCGTCGAAGTGCAGCCGCTGCTCCGCGCCGGATGCACGCACGAGCTCAACGCTGCTCGACCGCTGTCCGAGGTGGTGTCCGACTTGATCACCATCGTTTCATCCGCGGAGGGCGGCGTCCGCCGCGCGTTTCCGTGAGTCCGGGCCGCCATACTCGTGACATGACCCGTGCTCTCGTCCTCGTCGACATCCAGCTCGACTACTTCCCCGGTGGTGCGTTCCCACTCGTCGAGCCCGTTGCCGCGGCGACCGCTGCCCGAACCGTCCTCGACGCGTTCCGCAGGTCGGGCGAGCTCGTCATCCACGTCTTCCACGTCAGCACGGACCCCTCGGCCACCTTCTTCCGGCCCGGGACGCCGGGGCTGGAGTTCCACTCGTCCGTCCGACCCACCGCCGGCGAGGTCGTGCTCGAGAAGCACCATCCGAACAGTTTCACCGAGACCGGACTGCAGGGCATGCTGGACGATGCAGGGGTCACCGAGCTGGTGATCGTCGGGATGATGAGCAGCATGTGCATCGACTCGACCACGCGGGCCGCGCACGAGCTCGGCTACACGTGCACCGTCGTGTCCGACGCCTGTGCCGCTCCCGACCTGCGGCACGGGGACACCGTCGTTGTCGGTGCGGTCGTGCACGCCGCGTTCATGGCCGCCCTCGACGGCAGCTTCGCGACGGTGACCGACAGTGCCGTGATCGTCTGAGGGCGCTGGACGACGCGTGCCGATGATGCATGCGAGCAGGGTGGTCGCGAGGTCGTTCCTGGCGATGTCCGACGGGAGCCTGTCCGCGGCGTAGTGGGAGCCAGTCGGGCGCCCCAGCCCGGCCGTTGCTCGCGCCGCTGATGACCGTCCTCCGCCGGGACCCCACTCGGCCGGCATCGGTGACCGCCCGGACGAGCCCGTTCCGGCGTGCCCGGTCCGTCCGTGGCCGCGCCCCCTTGACGCAGTCGCTCCGGCCTGCTTTGCTCTTTCAACAGGTGCAAACAAGTTGCATCAGGTGAAATGACCCTCAACGGAGAGTGAGTCGCACATGGGTTTGGCCGTCTGGGCGTTGATCGCCTACATCGGCACGATCGTGGTCTGGAGCGTCGCGCTCCGCCGTGGGATCGGCGAGGGCATGGTCGTCGGTTTCCTCGTCGTCTGCGCGTTCGGCGGGACGCGGTTCCTCGAGCTGCTCGTGGTCGGGCTGCAGGACGCCTTCAACGAGGAGATCGTGTTCGCCGCGTTGGCCTTCACGTTCATCGGGTTCCTGCTGGCGTCGACCGGCGTGATCGACCGGCAGGTGGAGATCCTCAACTCGATGCTCGGCCGGCTCCCCGGCGGCGCCGGGTACGTCGCGACCGTCGGCTCGGCGCTGTTCGGATCGGTGGCGCACTCCGGATCCGCGAACGCGGCGACCCTCGGCACCGTCACCATCCCGTGGATGAAGCGCTCGCAGTGGCCCGCACCGGTCGCTGCCACCGTCGTGGCGGGGAACGCCGGCAACGGCACGGTGATCCCGCCGAGCGCCTCGTTCTTCATCCTCATCGGCACCGCGACCGTCGCGCCGCTCGTCACGGTCGGCGAACTCCTGCCCGCGATGTTCGTCGCTGCCGCATGGTGCGTGCTGTGGCGCCTCATCGTGATCGCGTACTTCGTCCGTCGGCACCGCATCCAGCGTGTCCCGGCTGCGGACATCCGCCCCTTCCGTCAGTCCTTCCGACACGGGTGGACGTCGCTGCTCGTGTTCCTCGGCATCCTCGTCCCGGTCTTCGTGACCCTCGGTCCGAGCGGTGCGTTCGTGACCGGTGCCCTCGGCGAGGAGGCGGCGGACACGATCAGCATCGTCGTCTGGATCCCCGTGCTCCTCGGGCTGCTGGCCCTGCTCCTCGGTCGGAAGAAGCTGCCGAAGGGTGCCCGCGGCTGGTACGACTTCGTTGCGAAGACCGCCCCGCGCTACCGCGACATCGGGGCGACGCTCGTCTTCGCCTTCGCCGGTGGAGCGGTGCTGACCGAACTCGGACTCGCGGACCAGCTCGCCGCCGTGCTCAACGGGCTGGACGCGTCCCCGGTGGTGATGAGCGTCATCGTCGCCGTCATGGTCGTGCTGGTCGCCGGGCCGCTCAGCTCGACCGCGACCATCGCCACGATCGGCGGGATCGGCTTCAGCGTCCTCGTCGTCGCCGGGGTCGACCCCGTGCTCGCCGCGTGCGTCGTGCTGGTGGCCGCATCGACCGAAGGTGCCTCACCGCCCGGGGCCTCGGCCATCTACATCGCGACCGGGATCGCGGGGGTGAACCCGGTGAAGACCTTCGTCCCGCTGGTCGTCCTGTACGTGATCCCGATCCTGCTCATCGCCGCGCTCATCGGGCCGGGCTGGCTGCCCGTCCCGCACTGAGCCCGGCCCCACCGATCGGAAGGACTGCACCTTGGCAGACTCCACGGGACCCGCGATGGGTCCGACCCGGCAGCGAATCGCCGCCGGCATGACGACGGTGTTCGTCGTCCTGCTCGTCTCGATGCTCGCGCTCGGCACCGTCATGGTGCTGCTGCAGCTCGTGGGCGTCCTGGTCCTGAACGCCGCGCTCGTCTCCGGCGTCGTCTCCGTCCTCGCTCCGTGGACGTTCGGTGTCGGCGGCGCCCTCGGGATCTGGACCCTGCTCCTCGCCTACGCACACGGATGGAAGTCGAACGAATGACCGAGCACACCCACCAGCCCGTGACCCCGGACGTCGTCCAGCGACTCGGCGCACTCCCGGTCGCGAACATCGGCGACGCCATGCAGCGCCTCGGGGTCGTCGAGGCCGAGATCGGAGCCGTCTGGCGCGGAGCGCGGACCGCCGGCACCGCCCGGACCGTCGAGGTCGCGGGTGGCGACAACGCCGGCGTCCACGAAGCGATCGACACCCTCCGTCCCGGTGACGTGCTCGTGGTGAACGGCCACGGTGTCCGCGACCGAGCCCTGGTCGGCGAGCTCATCGCCGAGCGTCTCCGCGCACGGGGCTGCGTCGGACTCGTCATCGACGGCGCCGTCCGTGACGTCGGCGACCTCGAGGAACTCGGCTTCCCGGTGTTCGCCCGCGCTGTCACACCAGCCGGTCCCTACCGGAACGGACCCTTCCGCGTCGGGGTCCCGGTGGCGATCGGCGGTGTCGTCGTCCACCCCGGGGACGTCATCGTCGCCGACGGGGACGGAGTCGCGGTGGTGCCGGCAGCCGAAGCGGCCGCGGTGCTGGACCGCGCGGAGGCCAAGCACGCCGACGAGACCCGGATCCGGAACGAGATCGTCGCCTCGGCGAGGTCCGTGTGACGGTCCAGCAGGGCGGTCCGCCACAATGGCGTCATGGCAACCGACGGGCACACCACCCAGCCGACGGTCCGCAGCGTCGAACGCGCGCTCGACGTGCTCGAACTGCTGGAACGGAGCGACCGTCCGCTGCGTCTGGTCGACCTGAGCCGAGGCACCGGCTTGCACGCCGCGACCGCCCTGCGGATCGTCGGGGTGCTGCAGCGCCGCGGCCTCGTGCAGCAGGAGGGCGGGGAGTACCGGCTCGGAGCGGGGGCGCTCGGTCTGGCGCACGGCTACCTCATCGGGGACCCACTGACGACCCGCGCACGCGCAGTGCTCCAGCAGCTCGCCGACTCGACACACCTGACCACGTCGCTCTACGTCCGGACCGGCCAGGAGCGCATCCTGACCGCGCGGGTGGACGGTCGGGATCCCCTCCGCTACCAGTTGCCGGTCGGTCGACGGCTGCCGCTGGTGGTCGGCGCCGGCAAGACGATCCTCGCGTTCACCTCGCCGGCGGAACGGGACGACATCCTCGCGCACCACGGCGACACGACGGACGGGAACGGACGCACGGTGAGCGCGGAGGAGCTGCGCTCGTCGCTCGACGAGATCCACCGGAACGGCTTCCACGTCTCCATCGCCGAGCGTGACGTCGCCGTCGCCGCGGTCAGCGCGCCGGTCTTCGACCAGCACGGAGCCGTGATCGGATCCGTGTCGGCGTCCGGACCGGCAGAACACAACGACAGAGCGGGACTGGAGGCACTGGTCCCTGAGATCCGTCGGGCCGCGCAGGCGGTCGGTCGGTAGGACGCGAGCCACGGCTCGCAGGAGAGGAACACCATGCGAGTCGGGTTCATCGGCCTCGGCGAGGCCGGAGCCATCTACGCGGCTGCTGTCGTCGCCGCCGGCCACCGCGTCCGCGGTTTCGATCCCGCTCCGACGCCGGCACCGAGCGGCGTCGAGCGGCTCGCTTCGGTCGAGGAGGTCGTCGCCGCGAGCGAGGTGACGATCGTCCTGACCGGAGCCGCACTCAGCCGGTCGATCGCGGAGACCGCTGCGGGGGCGATCAGCCCCGGCGCGGTCTACGCGGACTTCACGACCGCCTCGCCGGAGGACATGGTCGCCGCGGAGGACGGCATCGTCGCAGCCGGAGGTCGCTTCGCGGACGTCGCGATCCTCGGACCGGTGCCGCTCAAGGGTGCCGCGACGGAGACGATCGTGTCGGGCGGTGCCGCGGACGTCGTCGGGGAGCTGCTCACCTCCCTGGGCTCCGAGGTCGAGTACGTCGACGGTCCGGCCGGCACCGCGACCTCCCGGAAGCTGCTCCGGAGCGTGCTCATGAAGAGCCTGGCGACCGTCGTCGTCGAGGCGCTCGAGGCCGGACGCGCCGCGGGGTGCGAGGAGTGGGTGCACGCCCAGATCGCGGCGCAGCTCTCCGGGGACGCGGACGCGAAGATCGAGCGGTACGAGTCGGGCAGCAGGAAGCACGCCGTGCGACGGGCGCACGAGATGCAGTCCGTGTCGGAGTACCTGGAGCGCCTCGGCGTCCGCCCCGAGATGTCCTCCGCCGCTCGCCGCGTGCTCGAGCGACTCGCCGCCGAGTAGCGGTCGCGGTGCACCCGTCGGTGCGCGAGCACTCAGCGCGACGCTGCCTCCGGCACCGTTCCACCCCACCCGTTGAACCCGCCGAACACGACCCTCACCGGGACGGCCTGCGCCCGGTCGGTCACGTACCGGTACACGCCTCCCGGACGGCCGAGCCACAGGACACGCGACGGCGTCGTGGTCGTCGCCGTCGTCCGGAGCTCGACCACGTACTGCCCGGAGGGGATCTGGAACTGGGCCGTCTGCTCGTCGTCGAGCAGCGTCGAGAACCGGGTCGAGAACGACGCCCCGCTCGTCGCCTCCGTCACCACGACGCTCGCGCCACTGAGCTGCGGCGACGGGGTGCGGGACGCCGTGTTGGCGAAGACGGCCAGGTCGTAGTCGCTGTGCGCGTAGTGCTGCGACAGCGTCACCTGCGATGCCGGGAGCGTCCCCCGCTGCTGGTACACCCGCGTCTTCCACACGGCGGGCGACGCCGTGCCGCTGGCGTACGCCTCGATGCGGTACTGACCGGTGCTCAACCCGAGGAACCAGTACCGCCCCGCGCTGTCCGAGGTCGTCCGGAACACCTGCGAGGTGTCCTCGTTCCACGCGTACATCAGCCGTCCGGCAGCGGGACCCGAGGGGCCGACCACCCCACCCTGCACGGTGGCACCACGGACGAGCGGCACGGTCACCGCGACCGTCGTGCCACCGCGGACCGCGATGTCCGAACGGAGTCCGGGGGCGTAGGTCTCCGTCCCGCGCGGCGGGAGTTGCCGTGTGGTGACCGTCACGGTGTCCGGGGCGGGGATGCCGGCGAACGTCGCGGTGCCGTCGACGTCGGTGGTGGCGGTCCCGACCACGGCGTCGAAGCCGATCGCGGCGAGTTCGACGTCCGCCAACCGGATCGGGGTGCCGTCCGGCGTCGCGAGCTGCACGGCGATGGTGCCCGACCCGGCCGCGTTCGCCGGCGGCGCCACACCGATCATTGCGGCCGCTGCCAGCGCCACGATGAGTGTCGTCCCGATGATCTGTCGCATCGCGTTCCCCGATCGCCCGCCAGCCCGGTGTTGCGTGGGACGGTACACGCACGGGAGGCGCGGGGCGGGTCCGACCCGCACCGCGCCTCCCGTGCTTCCCGCGCGCTCCGTCCGCGTCAGCGGACCGCGACCACCAGCGGCTGCGGGTCCACCGGGTCCGGCGGCACCGGCAGGGAGCCACGGACCTGGTTCTGCGCCTGGCACTGGCTCGTGCAGTTCGTCGCACCCTGTGAGAGCTCCACGGCGTCCTCGCCGAGCACCCCGCCCATGCGCCCGCCGGGCTGGACGATCCAGGTCGTCGTGGTCGCGGTCTGCGAGGTCTTCGTCGCGACCTGCGGGCTGTCCTTGCCGAGCAGCATCTGGTGCGCGCCGCTCCCGGAGGCCACCGCGGGGGTGCCGTCGCCGAAGTTGATCTTCCCCGTGTACGGGTTGGTGAAGTAGAAGAGCCCGGCGCCGAGCGTGTGCGTGAACGTCACCGGCTGGGCGAACTCGGTCTCCATCTGGAAGATGCCGCCTTGCGCGCCGTCCTTCGCCTGGACCTTGAGCTTGCCGGCACCGGTGGCGAAGATCGCGACGAGGGTGTCGTCCTTGACCTCGAGCGAGGACAGCTTCGTGCTGGCGAGCTGCGCGGCGGTCAGCGAGGGGACCTTCGACGCGAACACGACGGTGGGCTTCGTCACCATCCGCTGGGTGTCGGGCGCGCCGGTGAGCGTGTAGTCGTACACGCCGAGGTCGGCGATGCGGATGTCGAACCCGTTGTGCTTGCCGCGGACCGCGATGGTGCCCGAGACGGCGACGTCCTTGAGCTTGACGTCCTTCCCGACCGCGGGGTTGGTGGTGGTGCCGTTGACGGTGACGGCGTAGTCGCCGCCGGTCGAGGTCTTGCCGGATGCGTTCGCGGGGGCCACCCCGGCGAGTGCGACCGCTGCGACGACGCCGGCCGTGACCGCGGCGACGATGCCGATGCGCCGTCCGTGGCGCTGGTGCGTGCTGGACATGGTGTGCCTCCTGGTGTGCTGGGGTGCGTACCCCTCGACACCGATCGTCGCCGCCCGACCGGGACCGCACCATCGGACCTTGGTACTAGTACCCGTGGTCCCTGCCCCAGAGCGCCGCGCTCGTGCGGTCGGCCACCCCGATGCGCCGGAAGAGGCTGCCGGCGTGGACCTTCACGGTGCGTTCGGCGATCCCGAGTTCGGTGGCGATCTGCCGGTTCGACAGACCCCGGGCGATCCGGACGAGGACGTCGCGTTCGCGTGGCGGCAGTCGGACGTCGGTGCTCGTGTCCGCCGTGCCCCCGGGGAGCAGGGCCCGGGCGACGCGGGGGTCGATCGGTGTCTCGTCGCGGGCTGCTGCGCGGACGGCGCGGACGACCTCGTCCGGGGCGGCGTCCTTGAGCAGGTACCCGGTCGCCCCGGCCGCGAGGGCAGCGCGGACCCGCCCGTCGTCGGCGAACGTGGTGAGGACGAGCACCCGGACGTCGGGCATCGCCGACCGCAGCGCCGCCGTGGCCGCGACCCCGCCGGCACCGGGCATCGACAGGTCCATCACGACGACGTCCGGGTGGAGCTCCCGCGCGAGCGCGACGCCCTCCTCACCCGTGGCGGCCTCGCCGACGACCTCGCAGTCGTCCGTCGCCGCGAGCACGGCGCCCAGCCCGCTCCGGACGAGGGCGTGGTCGTCGACGACGAGGACCCTCACCGCAGTGCCTCGGTGTCGACCGGTACGGTCAGCCGCCAGGTGGTGCCGGCGCCGGGCGCGGTGTCGAGTTCGAGGGAGCCGCCGGTGTCCTCGGCGATCTCGCGCAGGAGCGTGGTGCCGAGGTGCCCCGGCCGTCCCGGGTCCGTGGCACGCGTCGCATCGAACCCGACCCCGTCGTCCGTGACGGTGACGACGAGCCCACGGTCCACAGCCGCGTCGACGCTCGGGCCGGGCCCGGTGGTACCGACCTGCACGTCGACGACCGAGGCGTGCGCGTGCGTCACGACGTTGGCGACCGCCTCGCGGACGAACCGCACGACGGCGAGCAGGGCTGCCGGCGACGCGTCGACCGACTCCGGCACGTGGACGCTCGTGGTGAGTCCGGCGGCGCGGGCCCGGGCGCACACGTCGTCGAGCGCCGCACCGAGGCCGTCCCGTTCGGGCGCCGCGGGCCGGATCGCGGACATCGAGCCGCGGAGCGAGGACACCGCCCGACGGAGCGCGGCCGCGGCGTCCGTCGTGGCGGGGTCCGCCCCGAGCGACAGGGCGAGGCCCGCGACGTCCTGCACCGGGCCGTCGTGCAGGTCGGCCGCCATCCGTCGGCGTTCGGCGGCCTCGGCGTCGAGCGCACGACCGAGCAGGCGCTCCCGAGCGCGCTGCCCGGACCGGATCCGGAGGAGGAGCCAGAGCAGCAGGGGCACGAGCAGCGCGAGCACGACGGCGACCGTCCCGAACGCGAGCGCGGCGAACGCTCCGCGGAGGTCGGCGGCCCGGGCGACCACGTCGTCGTACCGCTCGTAGGCCTCGAACAGCAGGGCCTGGCCGGACGGGGTGTGGACCGCCTGGTACGCCTCGAGCAGGGGACCGTGCCCGCGCTCGTAGCGGTTCTCGGGCTCGGCGAGGTCGGACACCTCGGCGTCGGACCGGTCGGTGTCGAGCGCCTGGAGGTCCTCGTCGCCCAGCGGGAACCGTTCGCCGACGAGCCGCGGTTCGTCGGACCACAGGACCGTCCCGTCCGCCGCCCAGAGCTTCATCCGGACCGCGGAGCCCGCCCGCAGCTCGCCGGCGACCGCGTCGGCCAGTCGTGCGCGCGCTGCGACCCGTTCGGACTCGGGAGCGTCGGGATCGGCGATCGCGTCCACCAGGGCCGGTTCGACGACGACCCGCGCCAGTGCGGCGGTGTCCGACGTCGCGTCACGGACGGCGAAGCCCTCCGCGATGCGCTGCGAGACGAGCGTGCCCGCCGTGGCGACCGCCGCGCCCCCGACGAGGGCGGCGATGACGACACCGACGAGGACCCGGCCCCACGGCGTCCGTCCGCTGCGACGACGGGGATCGGCCGCGACGAGCAGCAGCGGGGTCCCCGCCGCTGGGGTGTCCGACGACCGTTGTCCACGCACACGGCCACCGTAACGGCGACGGGTCGCCCCCGGTGCGCACGGTGGACGGACAGACGGGAGGCGCGGTGCGGGTCCGACCCGCACCGCGCCCGGCGCGACGGTCGCGTCGCGACCCGCACCGCGCCTCCTGGACCGCCGGCGTCGCTCAGCCGAGCGCGGCCGTGTCCGGCGACCCCGTCGCGAGCGCGCTGCGCACCGACCCCCACGACGCGAGCCGCTCGCGGATGGCTTCGTCCTGCTCGACCTCGAGCGCCGTGGCGTGCGCCTGCTCGAGGACCTCGTCGATGACGATGCGCCGTCCGGTACGGGCGGACGCGATCGCGGCGTCCACCATCGTGAGGCTCATCACGTTGCCGTGCACCTCGCCGTCGGGGCGCTCGCCGGAGCGGACCGCACGGACGAAGGACGCGAGGGCGCCGGCGATCTCGTTGCCGACGCTCGGGGCCGCGTCCGGTGCGCCCGGCGTGCCGTCGAGGTCGCTCCACGGGTCGTGGTCGCCGTCCCACAGCGCCGTGCCCGCGGGTCCGGAGGCGCGCCAGTCGCCGTTCCACGAGGTCTCGGCACCCGGTGCGCACCACGAGCCGTCGTACACGTAGCGGACGTCGTCCTCGAACGTGAAGACCGCGGCGGCCGCGGCGTCGCCCCGGTACCAGGACCACGCCGGGTTCCACGACTCGCAGTACACCGACACCGGGTCCCGCTCGAGCACGTAGCGCGCGGAGTCGAACGCGTGGATCGCCATGTCGAGCAGGAGGACGTCGTCCATCTCCTCGCGGAAGCCGCCGAAGTGCGGGGCCTTGGCGAAGCGCGTGCTCAGCCCGCCGACGCCCCCGAGCCCACGGACGTGCTGCCGGAAGGCGACGAGGTGGTCGTTGTACCGCCGGGACTGCGACACCATGAACAGCTTGCCGGTGGCCTCGGCGGCGGCCGCGAGCGACAGCGCCTCGGCGACCGTCTGCGCCGCGGGCTTCTCGCCCAGGACGGGGAGTCCGGCGCGGAGGGCCTCGAGCGTGACGGGGTGGTGCGCGACCGGGACGGTGATGTCGAGGACGGCCCCGGCACCGGTCTCGGTGGCGAGGGCGGTGAGGTCGGTGCCGACGGGGATCGTCGGGTCGCCGGCGACCGCTGCTCCGGCCCGGGCGGCGTCGAGGTCGAGGTCGACGATGCCGACCAGCTCGACGTCCGGGTCGGCCGCGACGGTGGCGAGCCAGGCGCGGCCCATGCCGCCGGCGCCGACCTGCACGACGCGGAGGGTCATGCCTGTGCCCCTTCGTGCTCCTCGACCGGTGCGTCGTCGAACGGGCCGCGGTAGTGCTGGCCGTCGAAGTACTCGCCGAGGTCGTACCGGCGCAGTGTCGGGATCTCCCGCTCACGCTCCGGCCGCGCCCACTCGGTGGCGTTCGCGATCACGCGTCGGACGTCCTTGTGGTGGTACACGGGGAAGTCCTGGTCGCCGGGGGAGAAGTAGAAGATCTTCCCGAGACCGCGGCGGTAGGTCATGCCGCTCCGGAACACCTCGCCGCCGGTGAAGCCCGAGATGAACACGAGCTCGTCGGGGGTCGGGACGTCGAAGTACTCGCCGTACATCTCCTGCTCGGGGATGACGATCGGGTTCGGGACGCCGCGCGTGATGGGGTGCTGCGGGTTCACGGTCCAGACGAGCTCCTGGTCGTGCTCGCTGCGCCACCGGAGCGTGCAGGTCGTGCCCATCAGCTTCCCGAAGATCTTCGACCAGTGGCCGGAGTGCAGCACGACGAGGCCCATGCCGGACAGGACGTGCTTGTGCAGGCGGTCGACGACGGCGTCGTCCACGTCCTGGTGCGCGGCGTGGCCCCACCAGGTGAGGACGTCGGTCTGGGCGAGGACCTCGTCGGTGAGGCCGTGCTCGGGCTCCTGCATCGTGGCGGTGCGGACGACGGCGTCCGGGAGGTTCTCGCGGATGCCGTCGGCGATGGCGCCGTGCATGCCGTCGGGGTACCGCTCGGCGACGTGCTGCTCGACCTGCTCGTGGACGTTCTCGCCCCAGACGGTGATGCGCAGCGGGGTGGTGGTCATGGTGTGCCTTTCTGGCTGGGGTTCGTGGTCGTCACCGGCAGCCCGGCGTGGGCTGCCGTCACTTGACGGCGCCGCCGAGAGCGCCGGCGGAGATGTACCGCTGGGCGACGATGAGCAGCACGGCCGCCGGCAGCGACGCGAGGACCGACGTCGCCATGACGGGCCCCCAGTCGGTGACGTTCGAACCGATGTAGTTGTAGATGCCGAGCGTGATCGGCCGGACCGCGGTCGTCGACGTCAGGGTGAGCGCGATGAGGAAGTCACCCCAGGCGCCGAGGAACGTGAAGAGCGCCGCCGTGACGATGGCGTTCCGGCTGATGGGCAGGACGATCGAGATGAACGCCCGGAAGTCGTTCGCGCCGTCGACGAGCGCGGCCTCGACCAGGCTCGGCGGGATCGACTCCATGAACGCACGCATGAGCAGCACGGCGAACGGCACCTGGACGGCGCTGTCGGCCAGGATCAGCCCGATGTAGCTGTTCAGCAGCCCGACGTTGTTGAACAGCGTGTAGAGCGCGTTCGCGATGACGATCGCCGGGATCATCTGCGTGATGAGCAGCACGAGCAGGAACACCCGGGTGCCGCGCATCTTGAACCGAGCCAGCCCGTAGGCGGCCGGGGTCGCGATCGCCAGGGTCAGCACGACGGTGCCGAGGCCGATGATCATGCTCGACAGGAAGTTCTGCCCCTGCTGGGCGAACGCGGTCTCGTACCCGCGGAAGGTGGGGGAGAACGGGAACCAGGTCGCAGTGGCGGCCCCGGACGTGGCCTGCAGGCTCGTGTTCACCATCCAGTAGACGGGGAACACCATGATCGCGAGGAACACGCAGCCGAGGATCGTGAGCGGGATGCCCTTGACGCCGCGCTTCGGTCCGGGGACCCGTGCACTGCGCTTCGTGGTGATCGCCCGGGTGGCGGTGACGGTCTGGTTCGCGAGTCCGACGCTCATTCGTCGACCGCCTTCCTGGAGATCGCGATGTAGACCATCGCGAAGACGAACGAGACGACGATGAGCACGTTGCTCACGGCGGCTCCGATGCCGAACTGGAAGTTGATGAAGGACTGGTGGTAGGCGTTCGTGGCCAGGGTCTGCGTGGAGTTCGCCGGGCCGCCACCGGTGAGGCCGAGGATGATGTCCACGACCTTCAGCGTGTAGACGACCCCGAGCACGATCACGACGCTCACCACGCTCCGGATGCTCGGCCAGGTGATGTACCAGAACGCTTTGAAGCCCGTGGCGCCGTCGAGCGCGCCGGCCTCGTACAGCTCCGGCGGCACGGACTGCAGCCCGCTGTAGAGGATCGTCGTGTTGAAGGGGATGCCGAGCCAGACGTTCACGCCGATGACGGCGATGAGGGCGAGGCTCGGGCTGACCAGCCACGGCACCGGGGCGATGCCGACCACGCCGAGGAGCTGGTTGAGCGCGCCGCTGTCCTGGTCGAGGAGCCACTTCCAGACCGCGCTGGACGCGATCAGCGGGAGCAGCCACGGCAGGAGGAGCAGTCCGCGCAAGAACCCCGACAGCGGGAAGTGCCGCCGGAAGAACAGTGCGAGGGCGAGGCCGATCACGAACTGCAGGATGATCGAGCCGGCGGTGAACAGCGCGGTGTTCACGACGCTCGTCGCGAAGACCGAGCTCTCGAACACCTGGATGTAGTTGCCGAGCCCGACCCACGGGGCCTCGCCCGTGAAGAAGGTCTTGGTCGTGTAGTCCTGGAAGGACATGATGATGTTCTTCACGACCGGGTAGCCGAAGAACACGGCCACGAAGAGTGCGGCCGGGATGACGAAGAGCCATCGGGTGATCCCGATCCGCATGCGCGCGCGGCGCTGGCCGGGTCGTGGTGGTGGGACGGACGCCTGGGTCCGTGGTCGGCTCTGTGTCGTGGCGCTCATGCCGGAACCGCTCCTTCCGAGGGTGGGGAGGGAGCCGGCCGGGTGGCCGGCTCCCTCGTGCACTACTGGCTCTGGGACTGCGCCTGCTTGAGCGCTGCCTCGGGGTCGGCCTTGCCCGTCAGGGCGAGCTGGACGGCGGTGTAGATCTTCGTCGCGGCCTTGGGCCAGTCGGGTCCGAGCTCACCGGTGCGGGCACGGGCGGTCTTCACCGTCGTGACGAACGAGGCCACCTGCGGGTGGTCGGACGCCCATGCTGCGCCGGCCTCGAGGTTCGTCGGCACGTTGCCGCTCACCTCGGCGAGGGCCTTCTGCGTCTTCTGCGAGTGGAGGCAGCCGACGAACTTGGCGGCGAGCTGCATCTTGTCCTTGTCGCCGGTCTGCGGGACGGTGAACGCCTCGCCGCCGAGCGGTGCGACGGTCTCCGAGCCGGTGCGGGTCGGGATCGGGACGCTGTCGAACTCGAGGCCCTTCTTCGCGTTCAGGGCCGGCAGCTGCCACGGGCCGTTGATCATCATCGCGGCCTTGCCGGCGAGGAACTGGCTGTTCACGTCGGCCTGGGCCCAGTTGATCGAGCTCTTCGACATCGAGCCGTCGTTCTGCAGGTCCTCGACGAGCTGCAGGGCCTGCGCGGCCTCGGGCGTCGCGATGTCCTTCTCGTCACCGCCGTTCGACCAGAAGAACGGCAGGAACTGCCAGGTGCCCTCGTAGGTGTTGATGTTGCTCATCGCGAAGCCGTACGTGGACCCGGAGGTGAGCTTCTTCGCGGCGGCCTTCAGCTCGTCCCAGGTCTTGGGCGGCTGCACGCCGGCGTCCGCCAGCAGTTTCTTGTTGTAGTAGAGCGCGATGGAGTTCGTGTTCGACTGCAGGCCGTAGAGCTTGCCCTTGTAGGTGCTCGCCGCCTTCACGCCGGGGACGTCGCCCTCGGCGCTGAGGCCGTAGTCGCTGAGGTCGGAGAGTGCCCCGGAGGCCGCGATCTGCTGCACGTCGGGGTTGTCGAGCATGAGCACGTCGGGCAGGGTCCGCGAGGATGCCTGCTGCAGCACCTTCGAGATCAGACCGGCACCGGCGACGTGGTTGATCGTGACCGTCGCGTCGACGTCCTTCGCGCACTGCTTGTACACGGGGTTGTAGGTCGCGTCGTAGTAGTCCTCGATCGTCAGGGCCTTGCTCCCACCGGACGAGGCCGATCCGGAACCGGAGCACCCGGTGAGGACCAGGGGGATCGTGGCGAGCACGGCGACCGCGCCGACGAGGGCGCGGGTCCGGCGCGACGGGGAGGGGAATCTTTGCTTCATTGCAGAGCTCTTCTCTTGACGGATGCAGGGGGCAGGCGCGCAACCACGAATCCGCTGACGTCATCGTCGCTGTGTTCCTTGGGGCGAGAAGCTAACAGAAAAGCGCTTCACCTGTAAAGCGCTTTTTTCGCATCCCGGACGGTAGGCTGAGCGGCATGGCCACGATGCAGCAGGTCGCCGATCGGGCGGGTGTGTCGATCGCCACCGTGTCCTTCGTCGTGAACGGCACGAAGTACGTCACCCCCGCGACGACCGCCCGCGTGCAGGCGGCGATGCGCGAGCTGAAGTTCCGCGGCAACGTCGTCGCTCGGGCGCTCGCGAGCCGCCGCACGCGGATCATCGCGCTGCTGTTCCCGACCACCGGCAACCGCTTCAGCCCGACCACCTCGCAGTTCTTCATGAGCGCTGCCGAGCGGGCGTCCGAGCGCGGCTACCATCTCGTGCTCTGGCCGGTCGACCCCGCCGGCGACGACCTCGACGACCTCGTCTCCGGGGGACTCGTCGACGGTGTGATCCTCATGGAGGTGCGGATGGACGACCCCCGCGTCGCCGTCCTCACCGCGCTCGACGTGCCGTTCACGCTCATCGGCCGCACCCGGGACAGCAGTGGTCTGCCGTTCGTCGACATCGACTTCGAGACCACGATCGAGTCGAGCATCGACCACCTGCAGTCGCTCGGGCACCGGCGGTTCGCGCTCGTGCTCGAGGACCTCGAGGGCACGCCGATGGCCGGCTACGCGCCGCACCTCCGCGCCGAGGCCACCTTCCGGCAGGTGACGGCCGCGCGTGGGCTCGGCGGCACCGTGGTCACCGCGGGTCCGGGGAGCGACGGCGGGCGTGCCGCGGCGAGCGAGATGCTCGCGCTCGACCCCGGCGTGAGCGCCGTGCTCGTGATGAAGGACGACTCCTCCGCTGGGCTGCTCGTCGGCCTGTACGCGGCCGGGCGCCGAGTACCGGAGGACGTCTCGGTGCTCAGCATCGCCTCGTCCGAGGCCAACGCCGACCAGCACTACCCGCGGCTGTCGACGATGGTGGCTCCGGGGCGCGAACTCGGGACCCGTGCGGCGGACGCGCTCATCGACCAGCTCGACGGGAAGTCCGACGAGCTGCCGCACTTCCTGCTGCCCTGCACCCTCCGCACGGCCGAGTCGACGGCACCCGCGCCCGCCTGACCGGCGCGCGGGGCGCGCAGGGCGCTCGCCGAGTCTCGCCTGGGCGGACACGTTCGCGGCTCCGACACCGCGAATGTGTCCGCATGGCCGAGTCTCGGGGCCTCGCCGCGCGGACGCGCCCGCTCCACGGACGGGAGGCGCGAGTCGGCCCCGCACCGCGCCTCCCGTCGCCGCACCCACCGGGCACCCAGGGCGCGTTGGTTGTGTGGACGTACAGGTTCGCACCAGGGGACGTCGAGGAGGACGTGATGGCGATCGACCGCAGGATGTTCCTGCTCGGGGGAGCGGGGGTGCTGCTGCTCGCCGGCTGCTCCACCCGACCCGAGCGCACCACGGTCCAGGAGTGGCCGACTGACCCTCCCGAGGGTGACGTCACGATCAGCTGGTGGGCCGGCCAGGTCGCGTCGAAGGACGGCGGGGACCTGCGGCGTCGGCTCATCGCCGAGTTCCAGAAGGAGCACCCGAACATCCGGGTGCGCATCGTGAGCGCCCCGAGCGACACCGACACGAACCGCACCAGCTTGACCACCCAGATCGCCGCGGGCAGCAGCACCCCGGACGTCTACCTCGGGGACGTCGCGTGGCCCGGGCAGTTCGCGAAGAACAAGCTCGCGACCCCGGTGAACGAGCTCGTCGGTGCGGACTTCTTCGACCAGTTCCCCGAGGGGCTCCGGCAGGCCGCGAGCGTCGACGGCACGTACTACATGTTCCCGCTCTACATCGACGAGTCGTTCTTCCTGTACCGGAAGGACCTGCTCGCCAAGCACTCCCTGCAGGTTCCGGGGTCGTGGGAGGAAGTGCGCGAGACTGCGGCGAAGCTCGTCGACACCGGCGACGTCAGCTACGGGTTCGCGTTCCAGGGCGACGTGTACGAGGGCCTCACCTGCAACGTCACCGAGTTCGTCGCGGACGCCGGCGGCTCGCTGCTCAACGACGACCTGACGAGACCCGAGACCACGAGCTCGGAGACGAAACGTGCGTTCGAGTTCATGCGGTCCCTGATCACCGACGGCGCCAGCCCGCGCGCCACCCTGACGTACCAGGAGCAGGACACGAACGACGCGTTCTCGGGCGGCCGAGCGGCGTTCCTCCGCAACTGGTCGTACGCGTGGGGCATCGCGAACGGGCCGGACAGCCAGGTCGCCGGCAAGGTCGGACTCGCCGCGCGGCCGACCTTCGACGGGCAGGACGAGCACCACTCGACCATCGGCGGGTGGGGCAACTACATCAACCCGCACACGCAGCAGCCCGCAGCGGCGCTGACGTTCGCGAGCTGGATGTCGAGCGAGACGGCGCAGCAGTTCCTCACCCGCGAGGGCGGGGTCCTGCCGGCCCGGAGCGAGTCGCTCACGAGCGAGGACGCGAAGCGCCAGCAGCGCCCGACGTACGACACCGCCGCGGGCATCACGCTCGTGCCCCGTCCGACGTCGACGGCGTACTACCCGAAGGTCTCGCAGGGTGTGTACCAGAACGGCAACAGCATCCTCGGCGGCCAGGCGTCCGTCGACGGCGGCACGAGCACGATGGCGTCGGCCATCGCGCTCGCCCTGAAGGGTGAGGCACTGTGAGCGCCGGCACCGCGACCCGGTCGTCGACTCGTCCAGGAGGCGCGGGTCGCCTCGACCCGCCGTCCCGCCTCAGCGGGCGGTCGCGTCTCGACCGCATCCGTGCGCGGGGCGCGTGGGGCTTCGCGGCCCCGGCACTCCTGGTCGTCGCGGCGGTGACGATCTTCCCGGTGGTCTACTCGATCGTCCTGAGCTTCGCGGACGTCGAGGTCGGCTACGAGGGGTTCACGATCCGGTCGTTCGGTCTCGGCAACTACGCGGCCCTGCTGCAGAGCGCGGACTGGTACCGGGCGCTCGGGTTCACCGTGCTGTACACGGTCGTGACGGTGTTCGTCGAGCTCGTGCTCGGCATGCTCGTGGCCCTCGTGCTCGAGCGGCTCGGGGCGACCCGGGGCTGGATGCTGGCGCTGATGCTCATCCCGTGGTCGCTCGTCACGATCGTGAACGCGCAGCTCTGGAAGTACATCTACGACTCGACCTACGGCGTCGCGACCTGGTTCTTCGGGCTCTTCGGCGAGGCCCCGGTGATCCTCGGCGAACCGGTGCCCGCGATCACCGGGCTGATGGTCGCGGACATCTGGAAGACGACGCCGTTCGTGGCGATCATCCTGCTCGCGGGGCTCGTGCAGATCTCCGAGGACCACTACGAGGCGGCCGAGCTCGACGGCGCGAGCACCTGGCAGACGTTCTGGCGGGTGGTGCTCCCGCAGCTCACGCCGACCCTGACGATCGCGGTGCTGTTCCGCATCCTGCAGGCGTTCGGCGTGTTCGACCTGCCGTTCGTGCTGACGAACGGCGGTCCGGGCACCGCCACCCAGTCGCTCGCGATCATGGGCTACAAGGTGCTCTTCCAGGACATCAACATCGGCCCCGGTGCGGCGATCGCGACGTCCACGGCGATCATCGTCGCGGCGGGGTGTCTGCTGTTCCTCCGGGCGTTCCGGAACCAGGCGAAGGGAGGGGATGCCTGATGCCCCGTCAACGCGTCCGCAAGGGCTGGCGGAAGTGGATCAACACCGTCAACGTCAGTGGTGTCGTCATCGCGGTGCTCACCGCGCTGCCGCTGTACTGGCTCGTGTCGACGTCGCTCAAGCCGGCGTCCGAGATCGGGCAGTCGCCGCCCACCGCCTTCCCGCAGTCGTTCACCCTCGACAACTTCGTGGTGGCCTTCCGCGACAACGCGCTCGGCCAGTACATGGTGAACAGCGTCATCGTGTCGGTGTCGACGACGGTGATCGTGCTCGCGCTGTCGTTCCTCGCCGGGTACGCGCTCGCCGGGCGGTGGATCCGCGGGCGGACGGCGATCATGACCTCGTTGCTCATGCTCTCGGTGTTCCCGGCGATCGCCGTGCTGACCCCGCTGTACCTGCTCGAGCGGAACCTCGGGCTGCTCAACTCCTACCCGGGACTGATCGTGCCGTACGTGGCGTTCAACCTGCCCTTCGCGATCTGGATCATGCGGAACTACCTCGTCGGGATCCCCTCGACGATCGAGGAAGCCTCCGAGATCGACGGCGCCGGAGCCTGGCGCACGGTGCTCTCCGTGATCCTGCCGATGGCGAAGCCGGGGCTCTTCACGGTCGGGGTGTTCACGTTCACGGCGTCGTGGAGCGAGTTCCTGATGGCGCTGACGTTCAACAGCGAGAACTCGTTCCGGACGATCCCGGTCGGGATCGCCCTGTTCGGGACGCAGTTCACCGTGCCGTTCGCCCAGATCTTCGCGGCGAGCGTGGCGGCGACGGTGCCGATCGTCATCCTCGTGCTGGTGTTCCGCCGGTCGATCGTGTCCGGTCTGACGTCGGGCGCGGTGAAGGGCTGAACCGGGCCCGGAACGGGACGGGAGGCGCGTGGCGGACCCGCCACGCGCCTCCCGTCCGATCGCGACCCGTCGTCAGCGGCGACGCGGGTCGCGATCGGTGTCGGTGAAGAAGTCCTCGTAGAGGCCCGCACCGTCTTGCAGCTCGCCGTACTTCCACCGCTTGCGCATCCGACGGAACGTCTCGATGCGCACCGGGTCGACGCCCTGCTGGGATTCGTACTTGCCCATGGTTTCCTCCCCGTCGTCCTCGTACCCCCGATCGGGGGCGTCCCCTCGTGACGGTACGGGCGAGAGCGTTCCGCGTCCGGCAAAGTAGGTCGGGAATTTACCTAAGTGCGCTTGGTGGACAAACGTTCGAGGTGCGCTCGCCAGCGCCCGTACTCTGCCGTCAAGGGGTCGGGGCGCCGAACTCGAGCGCCTGGATGACCCTGTCGATGACCCGGACGTACTTCGCCCGCTCCCGATCCGTGAAGGAGGACAACAGCTCGTGCAGATGCTCGTTCGTGCTGTCCATCGCCGACGCGTACGCACGCTCGGTCTCGGGGGTCAGCTCGATGTACCGGCTCCTGCCGTCGTCCGGGTTCGGGACACGGCACAGGTGTCCCGCCCGTTCGAGCCGATCGACCGTGCCCGTGACTGCCGGGCCACTCAGGCCGAGGTGCGACGCGAGGTCCTTCACCCGCACCTTCCGCTCGGCGGCCTCGGCGCGGGCGACGAACTGCAGCACGGTCAGGTCGGAGCCGGAGACCGACAGGTGTTCGCGGAGTCGACCGCGGAGCGCTCCCATCGCGGCTTCGAGCCGGGTGACGGCGGCCATCAGGTCGATCTCACTCACGCGGTCGCCCCTTCGGTGCGGATCGGTTCCGCGCAACGATACGCCGCGCTCACCCGACCAGCGTATCCAGATAACGAGGGGTGGCACGGAATCCGGACAACCGCAGTGCGGGAGGTCGCATGGCTGACCCGCTGACCGACGACTTCGGCGACGAGCAGACCGCGACACCTGCGACCGTCCGGTTCGAGGTGTCCGGCGGCCGTCCGGAAGACGCCGCGCGCGATCTCGGCGCGGTCTACCGCGGGGAGCGGTGGGACGCGCGAGTGACCGAGGCGCCGTTCGACTACCGGTACACGGCGATCGGCGACGCGGAGGTGACCATCCGCCGGTCCCAGTTGCGCGGCGCCCTCTCCGGGGTGGTGCCGGCCGGTGGCGACTACGTCGTGACCTGGATCAGCTCCGGCACCGCCGAGATCGAACGGTCGGGGGAGCGGTACGTCCTGCCGCTCGACGCCCCGGCGCTCTTCCCGCCGGACCACGACTACGCCTTCCGCACCGCGGACTACGACCAGCGGGTCGTGCACCTCGATCGAGCGTTCGTCCGCCGGGTCGCCGTGACGCGCACCGACGTCGGCGACCACGCGCTGCGCTTCGACGACCGGCACGTGCCGGGGTCCGAGACGGCGCGGCGCTGGCAGGGGGCGTTGACGGCGCTCGCACGGTCGCTGCGCGTCGGCGGCACGGACTCCGTCGCCTGGCAGGCCGCCAAGGTCACCGCTGCCGAGGTCTTCCTCGACATGTTCCCGCCGAAGCTCGACGACCTGCCCGCCGTGCTCGGGCAACCGCGCAACGCCCGGCTCCGTGCCGCGGTCGAGTACGTCCACGACCACGCCGCGGAGCCCGTCACGATCGGCGACCTGTCGGCGGCGTCCGGGTTGAGCGTGCGCTCCGTGCAGGAGTCGTTCCGTCGGGTGTTCGACGTGTCCCCGCTGACGTACCTGCGGCAGGTGCGCCTCGACCGGGTGCGCGCCGAGCTGCTGGACACCGATCCGCTCGCCGGGGCGGTCGGGGACGTCGCGCGCCGGTGGGGGTTCGCGCACCTCGGGCGGTTCTCGGCGGCGTACGCGGAGCGGTTCGGGGAGTACCCGAAGCAGACGCTGCGGCGCTGACGGTCGCGGTCCGCCGCTGACGGTGCGGCGTTGACGGTGCGGTCCGCCGCGCGGTGTCAGCGGTCCGCGGGCACCGGTCCGGTGCTCCGGCGCACGCGCAGGGTCGTCGGCAGCCGGACGTGGTCCGACGTCGGCTCGCCGCGCAGCATCGTGAGGAGCATCTCGACCGCCCGCGAGCCGAGCTCGACGAGGGGCTGTGCGACGGTGGTCAGCGGCGGCGTGGTGGTCGCGGCCTGGGGCACGTCGTCGAACCCGACCACCGACAGGTCCCCGGGCACGTGGAGTCCGAGCTCGGCTGCGGCACGGAGCACACCGACCGCCGACGAGTCGTTCGCCGCGAACACCGCGGTCGGACGGTCCGGTCCGGCGAGCAGGTCGCGGGCGACCTCGGCCGAGCGGTCCTCCTGGTAGCCGCCGTCGCGGACGAGTGACTCGTCCACCGACAGGCCCGCTGCCGCCAGTGCGCGCCGGTAGCCGGCCTCGCGCAGCTGTGCCGACGCCAGGTCCGGACGACCCCGGAGGTGCGCGATCCGGGTGTGCCCGAGCGCGACGAGGTGCTCGACGGCCTGGACGGCCCCGGCCTCGTTGTCGGAGTCGACCGTGGCGTGCCCCTCGGGGCCGGTGTGCGGGTCGATCGCCACGACCGGGATCGACGAAGTCGAGAGCGCCGTGCTCGGGGTCACCACGATCGCGCCGTCGATGAGCGTGCCGGACAACCGCGAGAGCGACCGGCGTTCCCATCCCTTCTGCTCGGCACCGGTCACGAGCCCGGCGTAGGCGAGCAGTTCGTACCCGGTGCCGGTCGTGGCGCCGGACACCCCGCGCAGGAGCTCGGTCGAGAACGGCTCGAACTCGGTGACGAGGATGCCGATGACGTTCGTCCGCGAGCTGCGGAGGCTGCGTGCGACGAGCGAGGTCTCGTAGCCGAGCTGCTCGACGACCTCCTGCACGCGCAGGATCGTCGCGGGGGCGACGCCGTCGCGTTGGTTGATCACCTTCGACACGGTCGGGATCGAGACCCCGGCAGCGCGTGCGACGTCCGCGATGGTGACCCGGCCGGCTCCGGGACGCATGCCGAGGGCCGTGTCCATGTGCACACCGTACCGCTGAGCTGACGCGCAAATTGGTAAAGAAAACGTTATCGATATCGATTGACATGGCTCGATGGCACCTGGCACGCTCTCCGCAGCGGCAGTCGATGTCGCTGATTGTCAACGACGACACTTCAGGAGATCCACGATGACGAGGAAGATCCGTGCCACGGCAGCCATCGCGCTGATCGGGGCGACAGCACTGGTGGCCGCAGGCTGCTCGGCCGGCAACGACGCCGCCGGGGGCGACAGCGGCGACGGGAAGGTCTCGATGACCTTCTGGAACAACTCGACGACCGGGCCGGGCAAGGCCTTCTGGCAGGACACAGTCAAGGCGTTCGAGGCGAAGAACCCGAACGTCACGATCAAGATCCAGGCCATCCAGAACGAGGACCTGGACGGCAAGCTCCAGACCGCCCTCAACTCGAACTCCGCCCCGGACGTGTTCTCGCAGCGCGGCGGCGGCAAGATGGCCGCGATGGTCAACGCCGGCCAGCTGCTGGACATCTCCGACTCGATCGGCTCCGGTGCCAAGAGCGGGATCAGCGACGGCTCGTTCAAGGCCTTCGAACTGAACGGCAAGACCTGGGCGATGCCGACGAACGTCGACCCCGAGGGCATCTGGTACAGCCAGGACCTCTTCAAGGAGGCCGGTATCGAGGGCACGCCGACCACGATGGACGAGCTGAACGCCGACATCCAGAAGCTCAAGGACAAGGGCATCCAGCCGGTCGCCGTCGGTGCGAAGGACGCCTGGCCCGCGGCGCACTGGTACTACAACTTCGCACTGCGGGCCTGCTCGTCGAACGTGCTCAACAAGACCGCGCAGGACCTGAAGTTCGACAACAAGTGCTGGAAGCAGGCCGGTGAGGACACCAAGGCCTTCTTCGACACGAAGCCCTTCAACGACGGCTTCCTGACCACCTCGGCCCAGCAGGGCGCCGGCAGCTCAGCCGGTCTCGTCGCGAACCACAAGGCCGCGATGGAGCTCATGGGCGCCTGGGACCCGGGCGTGATCTCCTCGCTCACCCCGGACGGCAAGCCGCTGCAGGACCTCGGCTTCTTCCCGTTCCCGGAGGTCTCCGGCGGCAAGGGTGCGCCCGGCTCGATGATGGGCGCCGTGGGCGGGCTCTCCTGCTCGGCGAAGGCCCCGAAGAAGGCCTGCACCGACTTCCTCAACTTCGTCACCACGAAGAGCGTGCAGGAGAACTACTACAAGGCGTTCAACTCGATCCCCGCGAACAAGGACGCGCAGTCGGTCGTGACCGAGCCGTACCTGACCACGGTGCTCAAGGCGTACAACGACGCCCCGTTCGTCTCGAACTACCTCGACACGCTCTACGGCCAGAACGTCGGCAACGCGCTCAACACCAGCGTCGTCAACCTGCTCGCCGGCAAGGGGTCCGTCTCGGACATCGTGTCGACCGTCAACCAGGCCGCGGCGAAGGGCTGAGACACATGACCACCTCCGTCGCACCGCGCTCGAACGAAGCGCCGGCCGGGACGGGGCGTCGCACGGGCGGGGCCGACGGTTCGCCGTCGGCCCCGGCCCGCCGGGCCCGCAAGGGCACCGACGTCCGCACCCGGGTCGAGATCGCCGTCCTCGCCGGTCCGGCGGTGATCATGTTCGTCGGGTTCGTCATCCTGCCCGTCGCACTCGCCGCCTACTACGGCTTCTACAAGTGGCAGGGCTACGGCGCCCCGGTCGACTTCGTCGGCCTGCAGAACTACACGGTGATCTTCACCGACCCCGACTTCCGGGCGGTGCTCTGGCACAACCTGTTCATCGTCATCGGCTCGCTCGTCGTGCAGGGTCCGATCGCGATCGTGCTCGCGCTGCTGCTCAACCAGCGCATCCGCGGCCGCGGGCTCATCCGCGTCCTCATCTTCCTGCCGTACGTCATCTCCGAGGTCATCGTCGGCACCGGGTGGAGCCTCATGCTCCAGTCGAGCGGTGCCCTGAACGACCTGCTGCAGAGCATCGGTCTGGGCGGCCTGCGCAACGACTGGCTGTCGAACCCGGACATCGCGCTGTGGACCCTGCTCGGGATCATCTCGTGGAAGTACATCGGCTTCGCGGTGATCCTCTTCCTCGCCGGCCTGCAGAGCATCCCCGAGGAACTGTTCGAGGCCGCGCAGCTCGACGGCGCGAGCTACTGGCAGATCCAGCGACGCATCACGCTGCCGCTCCTCGGACCGACGCTCCGCATCTGGGCGTTCCTGTCGATCATCGGGTCGCTCCAGCTGTTCGACCTCGTCTACATCATCTGGGGGCAGTACATCGCCTCGACCGCCGGGACCTCGACGATGGCGACCTACATGGTCGGCAACGGCCGCCTGTCCGGCAACTACGGGTACGGCAACGCCGTCGCCGTGGTGATCTTCCTCATCTCGCTGGTCGTCGCCCTCGTCTACCAGCGGTTCGTCCTGCGCCGCGACACCGCCGGCGCCCTGACCGAGAAGAGCGACCGATGACCGCCACCGCCTCCATCGTCGCGCCGAAGCGCCGCCAGCGTGACACCGGACCCGTCCGGCGTGAGCGCAACCTCGGCACGTACTTCATCGCGCTGCTGTTCATCGCCGTGTGCATCGGGCCGGTCGCGTACATCGTGCTCGGCGGGTTCCGCACGAACTCGCAGATCACCGCGAGCCCGGCAGGGCTGCCGAACCCGTGGCAGATCGGCAACTACGTCAACGTCCTGACGAGCGGCGTGTTCTGGCAGCAGCTCGGCAACTCGGTGATCGCCGGCGTCACCACCACCCTCGGCGTGGTCGTGCTCGGCCTCATGGTGAGCTTCGTGCTCGCCCGGTACCGGTTCCGGGGGAGCGGCGCGCTCTACTCGCTGTTCGCGGCCGGTCTGATGTTCCCGATCACGGTCGCCATCACGCCGCTCTACATCCTCGTGAAGGACCTCGGCCTGACGAACAACCTGGCGGGCGTGATCCTCCCGCAGATCGCGTTCGCCCTGCCGACGACGGTCATCATCCTGGTGCCGTTCCTCCGGGCGATCCCGGACGAGCTCGAGGAGGCGGCCGCCATCGACGGCGCGAGCAAGCTCGGGTTCTTCTTCCGGATGGTCGTCCCGCTCTCGCTCCCCGGCGTCGTGACGGTTGGCATCCTCGCGTTCATCGGCAGCTGGAACAGCTACCTCCTGCCGCTGTTCATCCTGAACGACGCGTCGACCTACACGCTGCCGCTCGGGGTCCAGGCGTTCGCGTCCCAGTACTCGGTCGACACCGCCCGGGTGCTCGCGTTCACCTCGCTCTCGATGATCCCGGCGCTCGTGTTCTTCGCGATCTTCCAGAAGCGCATCGTCGGCGGCCTGACCGGGGCGGTGAAGGGGTGACGGCGACGGACGCGACACGGACCGTCGGACGCGAGCCGTGCCTCCAGTCCGACCCGCGCCGCGTCGAGGACGCGACCGGCGCCGACCGCGCGACCGCCCTGCTCGCCGCCATGACGCTCGAGGAGAAGACCGCGCAGCTCGTCGGCTACTGGCTCGACCAGAACGGCGTGGTCGCCCCGATGCAGGGGGAGATGGCGGCGCACGACGACGCCGACGGCCGCACCCTGGCCGACGTCACGCGCCACGGCCTCGGCCAGTTCACCCGCGTCTACGGCACCCGCCCCGTCGAGCCGGACGAGCGCGCGGCGTGGCTGTGGTCGGAGCAGCGACGACTCAAGCGCGAGACGCGACTCGGGATCCCCGCACTCGTGCACGAGGAGTGCCTCACCGGGCTCGCCGCCTGGAAGGCCGCCACGTTCCCGACGCCGCTGGCGTGGGGCGCCGCCTTCGACCCGGAGCTCGTCGAGCAGGTCGGCGAGGCGATCGGCGACTCGATGCGGCAGCTCGGCGTGCACCAGGGCCTCGCCCCGGTGCTCGACGTCGTCCGCGACCCACGGTGGGGGCGGGTGGACGAGTGCATCGGCGAGGACCCGTACCTCGTCGGGACGATCGGCACCGCCTACGTCCGGGGCCTGCAGCGCGCCGGGGTGGACGCGACGCTCAAGCACTTCCTCGGGTACTCCGCGTCGCAGGCGGGGCGGAACCACGCTCCCGTGCACGCCGGGCCGCGCGAGGTCGCGGACGTCTTCCTGCCGCCGTTCGAGATGGCGCTGCGCGACGGCGGGGCCCGGAGCGTCATGAACTCGTACGCCGAGGTCGACGGCGTGCCGGTCGCGGCGAACGGTGACCTGCTCACCGACCTGCTCCGGGGACGGCTCGGATTCGACGGCACGGTGGTCGCCGACTACTTCTCGGTCGCGTTCCTCGAGGTCATGCACGGCGTCGCCGCCGACCGTGGCGAAGCGGCCGCACTCGCCCTCACCGCGGGCATCGACGTCGAGCTGCCCACCGGGGACGCCTACCTCGGGCCGCTCGTCGACCGTGTCCGCTCCGGTGACGTCGACGAGTCGCTCGTCGACCGTGCGGTGCTCCGTGTGCTCCGGCAGAAGGAGCGGCTCGGGCTGCTCGACCCGGACGCGTTCGAGGACGAGCCGCCGACCGGGATCGACCTCGACACCCCTCGGCACCGGGCGCTCGCGAAGGCGCTCGCGGCGCGGTCGCTCGTGCTGCTGTCGAACGGACCCGAGGCCCCGGTCCTGCCCCTGGCCCCGGGGGCGTCGGTGGCGCTGATCGGGCCGAACGCCGATCGCGCCGAGGCCCTGCAAGGGTGCTACTCCTTCGCCAACCACGTGCTCGCCGCGCACCCCGACCTGCCGCTCGGCTTCGCCATCCCGACCGTGCGCGAGGCGCTGACGGAGTCGCTCGGGGCCGACACCGTCCGGTTCGCCGCGGGCTGCTCCGTGACCGGCGACGACCGCTCCGGGTTCGACGACGCGGTCGCGGTCGCGGAGCGCTCCGACGTCGCGGTGGTCGTCGTCGGCGACCAGGCCGGACTGTTCGGCCGCGGGACCGTCGGCGAGGGGAACGACACCGAGTCCCTCGACCTGCCGGGCGTCCAGCGCGAGCTCGTCGAGGCGGTGGTCGCCACCGGCACGCCGACCGTCGTCGTGCTCCTGACCGGACGGCCGTACGCCATCGGGTGGGCGCTCGACGGCGACGCTCCCCGTCCGGCCGCGGTGGTGCAGGCGTTCTTCCCCGGCGAGGGCGGTGGTCTCGCGATCGCGGAGCTCCTCACCGGCGCCGCCGCACCGTCCGGTCGCCTGCCGGTCTCGCTCCCGCGGGCTGCCGGTGCCCAGCCGTACACGTACCTGCACCCGCGCCTCGGCGGGCCGTCCGACGTGACCGCGACCGACTCGACGCCCGTCCGGCCGTTCGGGTTCGGGCTCTCGTACACCTCCTTCGCGTACGAGGACCTCGTCGTCGACCCGACCGTGTCCAGCGCGGGGGCCTTCGACGCGTGGGTGACCGTCCGGAACACCGGGGAGCGTGCGGGCGAGGACGTGGTGCAGGTGTACGGGCACGACGTGCAGGGGAGCGTCACCCGGCCGGTCGCCCAGCTGCTCGGGTACGCCCGGGTCGCGCTCGGCCCGGGGGAGTCCGTGCGCCTGCGGTTCAGCGTGCCCGTCCAACGCTTCGCGTTCACCGACCGCGCCCTGCGGAAGGTGGTCGAACCCGGGGACGTGGAGGTCTGGATCGCGTCCCACGCCGCGGCGTCCGGACCGACCGGTGGGGTGCGCGCCGACGGGATCGTCGCGGTGGGCGGCGGGACCGGCCCCGCGCCCGTCCCCGGGTCCGCCACGGCGCGTGCGGTCGTCCGCGTCACCGGGCCGGTGCGCGAGGTCGAGCCGTCCGACCGGCGCACGGTCACCTGGGAGCGGGTCTGACCGCACCGACGACGGGACGGACGGGAGGCGCGGTGCGGGCTCGCACCGCGCCTCCCGTCCCGTTCGTGGCCGGTGTCCGGATCAGAGCATCCCGGTGAGCACCCCGCCGTCGGCGCGGACCGCCGCCCCGTTCGTGGCGGACGCCCGCGGGCTGGCGAGGTAGGCGACGAGGTCCGCGATCTCCTCGGGCCGGATGAACCGTTCGAGCAGGGTCGTGTGGTTCTGCCCGATCACCGCGGCCTGCACGGCCTCGACCGGGGCGTCCTGCGCGGCCGCGATCGTCTCGATCGTGGCCGCGACCCCGTCGGACCAGGTCGGGCCGCCGAGGACGGTGTTCACGGTGACGCCGGTCCCGCGGGTCCGCTTCGCCAGGCCGTTGCCGAGCGCGATCACGGCGGCCTTCGTGACGCCGTAGTGCACCATGTCGACGGGCACGTTCACGCCGGACTCGCTGCCGACGAACACGATCCGGCCCCAGCCGCGCTCGAGCATCGGGTCGAGCAGTGCCCTGCACAGCCGGACGCCACTCATCAGGTTGACGTCGAGGTACCGCTGCCACTCGGCGTCGTCGACCGATCCGAAGTCGGCCAGGCCGAACAGTCCGACGTTGTTCACGAGCACGTCGACCTCCGGGAGCTGCTCGAGCAGCGCGTCCACCTGCGCCGGGTCGGCGAAGTCCGCCGGGATCCCGGACACCTCGGCGCCGGGAAGTGCCGCTCGCAACCGGGCGACGGCAGCGTCGACCCCCGTGCGTTCCCGTCCGTTCAGCACGACGCGGGCTCCCTCCGCCGCGAGGGCTGCTGCGACGGCGTACCCGATGCCCTGCGTCGAGCCGCTGACGAACGCCGTCCGGCCTCTGATGTCGAGATCCACGTCGTACTCCTGTCGTGTCAGTTCACTTGCCTGGGCAAGTCAATGTACGCAGGTTCACTTTCCTGAGCAAGTCATGCTGGTACGCTCTCCCCATGCTGGACGACGCCACCACCACCGGGCTCACCGCTGAGGAGCTCGAGGTCTGGGTCGCCCTCGCGACCGTGCTCGAACGACTGCCGACCGCGCTCGACGCGCAGCTGCAGCGTGACAGCGGCCTGACGCACTTCGAGCACGGCGTCCTGTTCGCCCTCGACAGCGAACCCGACCGGACGCTGCGGATGAGCGTGCTCGCCGCCGCCGCGAGCTGCACCCTGTCGCGGCTGTCCCGCGCGGTGACGCGGCTGGAGCAGAAGGGGTGGGTCCACCGCGTGGTCGACCCGACCGACGGGCGGTTCACCCTCGCCGTGCTCACCGACAGCGGGCACGAGCGGGTCGTGGCGTCCACGCCGGCGCACCAGGCGCTCGTCCGGCGGGTGGTCTTCGACGCGCTCACGCCGGCCCAGGTGCGGCAGCTCGGCGCGGTCAGTCGACGCATCGCCGAGGCCGTCGGCGGGACACCGGTCTGGTCCCCGCCAGCGCGGTGAGTCAGGGGCGCGGCGGAGCCGTGTAGGACCCGTTCCGGACGTCCTCGACGAGTGACCGCTCCGACGGGTCCCAGCCGTAGGTGGCCCGTGCCTTCGTCGCGAGGAGGTGCGTGGACGTCGTCAGCGTCCGGACCGCCGGGCCCATCTGCGCCTCGGCGACCTCGAGCGGGACGGAGACGCTCGGGGTGCCGGTGAGGGTGCCGATCGCCTCCGCGAGTTCCCGGAAGGTGAACGGCACCGAACCGACCGCGTTGACGACGCCGGCGACCGGGTGCTCGATCGCCCGGACGTACAGGTCGGCGAGGTCGTCGACGTGCACGGGGTACCAGGCGTTCGTACCGTCGCCGATGTACGTCGCGGCGCCGTTCGTGACCGCGGCCTCGATGAGGCCGGTGACGAGCCCGGTCCCGCCGCGACCGAAGACGAGCCCGGCGCGGACGGCGATCCCGGTGATGCCCGGCGCGCCGAGCACGATGCGTTCGGCCTGTGCCTTGACCGGCTGGGCGCTGACCTCGGGGAGCACTGCGTCCTCGGTGACGTCCGTCGGGTCGAAGCCGTAGACGAGTCCGGTGGAGGTGTAGACGACGGGCTTCGGGGCGGTGCCCGAGGTCCCGGTGGTTCCCGGCGTTCCGTTCGTTCCGGCGGGTTCTGCTGCTCCGGCGGTGACGGCGCGGACGGCCGCGAGCTCGTCCTCGGTCGACTGCGCGGTCGGTGCGTAGTCCGAGGCGGCGTACACCACCGCGTCGGCCGCCGCGGCTGCGGTGCGGAGCACCTCGGTGTCGGTGATCGAGCCGGCGACGGGTACTGCGCCGGCCGCTCGCAGGCGGGCGGCGCTCTGCTCGGAGCGGGCGAGCGCGGTGACGGAGTGGCCGGCGGAACGGAGGTGTTCGACGAGGACCGAGCCGAAGTAGCCGGTGCCGCCGATGACGAAGATCTGCATGGACGGCACGCTAAACTCTGACATCAGTGTCAAGGTCAAGCGAGGAGCAGCGACGATGCAGATCGGCGATCTGAGCCGGGCCAGCGGGGCGAGTGCGCGGTCGCTGCGCTACTACGAGCAGCTCGGGTTCATCCGACCGGAGCGCCGGGCCAACGGCTACCGCGACTACGACGAGTCCGACGTCGAGACCGTCGGCACGATCAAGATGCTCCTCGACCTCGGGCTGCCGACGGCGCTCATCGAACAGGTCCTGCCGTGCACCCGCGGCCGGAAGGTCGAGGACCAGTGCTCGGGCATCATCGACCAGGTCGTCGCGATCCGGGACGACATGGACGCGCGGGCGCAGCGGCTCCTCGCGACGAGGGACGCCCTGTCGGAGTCGCTCTCGCGCGTCGGACGCTGAACCGCTCCGCAGGCGGATTCCGCACGCGTGCAGCGACCGTCCCTAGGGTGACGCCATGCATGACGAACCTGACGGGGGCCAGCACCCGATCGTGCCGACCGAGCGCGGTGCCGTGCGACACGGTCGCCAGCGGCGCGCAGCCCGCACCCTCTTCCCGGCGATCGGCGGCGTCCTCGCGATGGCACTCGTGCTCACGGGCGGGTACGCGGCCTGGTCCTACGCGCAGCTCGACAGCGCCGTGACCAAGGTGCACGTGGCGCTCCCGCACCCCTCGGCGTCCGCCGACGTCGACGGGTCGGCCGAGAACATCCTGCTCGTCGGGGACGACCACCGTCCGGCCGACGCCACCCCGCAGGAGCTCGCCGAGCTCGGCACGCAGCTCGACGACGGGGCGACGAACACCGACACCATGATCGTGCTGCACATCCCCGCGGGCGGGGGCAGCGCGACGATGATCTCGTTCCCGCGCGACTCGTGGGTGCCGATCCCCGGCCACGGCACGTTCAAGCTGAACAGCGCGTTCTCGGACGGCGCGGCGAACGGCGGCGGCGACGCCGGGGGCATGCGCCTCCTCATCCAGACCATCGAGAACATCAGCGGCCTGCAGATCGACCACTTCGTGCGCGTCTCGCTGCTCGGCTTCTACCAGCTCGTGAAGGCGCTCGGGCCGATCCAGGTCTGCCTGAACGAACCCGCCCACGACCCGAACTCGAACGTCGACCTCCCGGCGGGGAACTCGACGCTGAACGCCTCGCAGGCGCTCTCCTTCGTCCGGCAGCGCGACGGGCTCCCGCGCGGTGACCTCGACCGCGAGGTCCGCCAGCAGTACTTCCTTTCGCAGGAGGCCCGCAAGGTCCTCTCCGCCGGCACCCTCCTCAACCCGGTGAAGGTGTCCGACCTGCTGCACGGTGTCGGGGACGCCGTGCAGATCGACGACGGCCTGAGCATCCCGAGCCTCGTCAACACGTTCCGCAGCATCGACCTGTCGAGCATCCGGTCGACGACCATCCCCACCGCGGGGACCCCGACCATCGACGGCTACTCGACGGTGGCGGTGGACTTCGGCGCGGTGCCGGCGTTCATCCAGGGCATCGTGGGCGCGCCCGCGGCGTACACGGCGGCAAAGGCGGCGTCCCCGTCGAGCGTGCACGTGTCCGTGCAGAACGGCGGCTCCCTGCCGGGAGGTGCGACGGCCGCCTCGGCAGCGCTCACGGCGAAGGGGTTCGTGGTCGGGGCGCCGAGCGACACCACCACCACGGCGGCCACGGTCGTCGAGTACCCGAAGGGCGCCGAGGCCGCCGCGAAGGCCGTCGTCGCGGCGGTCCCCGGAGCCACGGCGGTCCGCTCGACCACGGTGTCGGGGGTGACGCTCGTGCTCGGGACCGACGGGCGCACGGTCGGGGCCGCGGGGGCTGCCGGGTCCGGTTCCGGCGCGGGTTCGGGTTCGCCCGGCTCCGGCTCTACTGGCTCGGTTTCGGCTGGCTCGGGCGCTCGCTCCGGGTCGTCCGGCTCCGGCGCCTCCGGTTCGTCCGGTGCCGGGTCGTCCGCGCCCGCGGCCACCCCGTCGTCCACCCCGGTCGGCAACGCGTACGGCAAGCAGGGCACCTGCATCAACTGATCGCACCCCCGGCCACCGCGCCGTGTCAGCATGGAGCGTGCTGACCGTCGGGATCCTCGTCGTCGCGGGCGTGGTGGCCGGGGTGATCGGCACCGCCGGCGGCATCACATCGCTCGTGGCCTACCCGGCGCTGCTCGCCGTCGGGGTCCCACCGCTCGCCGCGAACGTCACGAACTCCGTCGCGCTGATCGGCAGCGGTGCGAGCTCCGCGTTCCGGGCTCGTCACGAGGTCCGCGCCGAACCCGCGGTCCTGCGTCGCTGGATGCCGACGACCGTCGCCGCCTCGCTCGCGGGCGCGGTGCTCCTGGTCGTCACACCGGCACACCTCTTCGACCGCATCGTCCCGTTCCTCGTGCTCGCCGGGGGACTGCTCCTGCTGCTGCAGCCGTTCATCGACCGTCGTCGTGCCCGGGCCGCCGGTGACGCCGCGGGTGGGCACGGCACCGCCGCAGCGGCCGGGATCGTCGGGGTCGGCGTCTACAACGGGTACTTCGGCGCCGGGTCCGGTGTGCTCATGATCGCCGTGCTGCTGCTCACCGGGGAGCCGTCCCTGCACCGTGCGAACGCCGTGAAGAACGTGCTGCTCCTCGCCGCGGACCTGTTGCCGGCGGTCGTGTTCGCGGTGTCCGGGCACGTCGTGTGGTCCGCCGCCGTGGCCCTGGGCGCGGGGGCGGTGGTCGGCGGTCTCATCGGACCGACCGTCGCCCGGCGGGTGCCGCACGGGGTCCTCCGCGTCGCGATCGCGTGCTGCTCGGTCGCGCTCGCCGTGTACCTGTTCGTCACGGTGGCGTCGTCCTGATCCGCGGGGACGGTGGTCGCTGACGCCCCGGGACGACCGTCCGGATCGGTACGGTGGTCGGCATGGCACGATTCACGCCCCCAGCCGCCGACGCCGTCCGCGTACGCCTCCTGCTCGCCGCGCGCGACGAGTTCGCCGCGGCGGGGCTCGTCGGCGGCAAGGTCGAGCGGATCGCCGCCGCCGCGTCGAGCAACAAGGCGCAGGTCTTCCACTACTTCGGCAGCAAAGAAGGGCTGTTCGACGCCCTCGTCGAGCAGACCGTTGCCGAGACCTTCGACCTCGTCCCGCTCGACACCGACGACCTGCCCGGGTTCGCCGGCCGGTTGCACGACTCGTGGACCGAGCGGCCCTGGGCCCAGCGGCTGGCGACCTGGCACCGGCTCGAGCGTGCGGCGGCCGCTCCGCTCGAGGCGATCGTCGAACGCCGGACCACGATGGTCGCCGAGGTCGAGCGGGCGCAGCGGGCCGGCGTCCTGCCGCGCAGCTACCGACCCGCGGTGCTGCTCGGCCTCGTGCTGCACCTCGCGGCGTTCTGGAGCGAGGCCTCCGCGGAGTCCGAGGCCCTGACGCGCGCGGTGGTGCCGACGCGGCGACGGCAGATCGTCGTCGACGCGGTAACGTCACTCGTCGGTAACTGACGGTCAGGAGCCCTCGCCGAACGGCAGGCCGAGGGCGAAGGGCACGCCCAACCCGAGGAAGCCGGACGCGGCGACGGCGGCCGGCAGCACGACCGTGACGAGCGTCAGCGTCGCGCCGATGAGCACCGCCGCGAAGGCGAGGCCGTCGCCGCGCTCGCCGGTGCGCCGGACCTCACGGCGGGCGATGAACCCGACGATGACCCCGCCGATCGGCGCGACGAAGGCGAGCGCGATGGCCACGACCGCGATGAGGCTCAGCGGAGCGACCGCGGTCGGAGCACCAGCGGTCGGCGCGGCGTCGGGTCGGGTGGCGGGCACGTGGGCTCCGGGAGCGATGTCGGTCACGGCGACCGAGCCTACGAGTGCGACGACCGACGGGGGAGTACCCAGTCCTGGTGGCGTGGAGGCACTCCGGTGTGCCACGCTCGGTCCGTGGATGACGGACTCCTCTACGACCTCTGCAGCCGGGCGCGGCGCGTGCAGATGCGAGCCGGCGGGTCGGAGCCGGCGCTCCGCGGGCTGACGGACTTCATCTCCGCCGCAGCCGACCCCCGGGGTACCTACTCCGACGCAGCCCTCGTGGCGCTCGTCGAAGCGGCGCCGGACCCGGTCGGGTTCCGGTGGGGGTTGGAGCGGCTCGAGGCGGTGAGCGCCATCCGGACCGTCCCGCCGTCGGACTACTCCGCCGACGAGGTGGCCGAGTACGAGGATGCCCAGGCGGCCCTGCTGCGCCGGATCGGCCGCGACAGCGGGGAGCCCACGTCGGGCCCGGTCCAGGTGGTGAAGAACGTCCTGGAGCAGTTCGTCCGCCGCTGGTACTGACCCGCGCGTCGCCCGGCCGCTCAGTCCCGCTCGCGCAGGAACGCCACCTGCCGCTCCCAGTGCGCGAACCCACCACCCTCGTGCCCGTTGTACGGGTACACCTCGATCGCCTTGTCCACCGAGCCGAGCGCGTTGTACGCCGCGAAGGTCGTCCGCGGCGGGACCACGTCGTCCATGAGCGCGACGGAGAACAGCGCCGGCGCGGTGATCCCCGCCGCGAAGTGCACCCCGTCGAAGTACGCGGCCGTGTCCCACACGGTGTCGATCGCGTCGCGGTGCACGGACAGGTACCGCGCGAGCTCGAGGTACGGACCACCCACGGCGACGGCGGTGCCGTTCTCCCAGTCGCTGAGGAACGCGACGTCGGGCAGCAGCGCCGTGATCGGGCCGACGTGGGCCTCGACGAGCGCGGCCGCGGCGATGGTGATCCCGCCGCCCTGGCTCCCACCGGTCAGCGCGATGCGGTCCGGGTCGACGCCCGGCAGCGAGCGGACGGTGTCGACGAGTCGGACGGCGTCGGTGTACACGCGCCGGTAGTAGTGGTCGGCGGGGGACCCGATGCCGCTCGTCATCCAGCCGCCGATGTGCGGGCCGGAGCCGTGCGGGTCCGGGGTGTCGCCGCCGGAGCCCCACCCGCTGCCCTGGCCGCGGGTGTCCATCACGACGTGCACGTACCCGGCGAGGGCCCACGAGACGCGTTCGCCCGGCAGCCCGCGACCACCGTTGTAACCGAGGAACTCGACGACGACCGGCAGCGGCCCGGCGGCGTCGACCGGCCGCGAGACCCAGGCCCGGACGGGGTCGCCGGCGAAGCCCGGGAAGGTGAGGTCCTCGATGACGAGTCCGGTCACCGGGGTGTCGGCGGCGGCGAGGACGGGGTCGGTGCCCGACCCGGCGGCCCGTGCGTCGGCGACGGTGTCGGCCCAGAAGGCGTCGAAGTCGTCCGGCCGGCGGACGTCGGGTCGGTAGGCGCGCAGGGCGTCGAGGGGCAGGTCGGTGTACGGCATGTGGTCTCCTCCGGGGACGATGATGCCCCCGACGCCGTGGTGGACGGCGTCGGGGGCGGGAGTGTCCGCGAACGGACGAACGGACGGACGGACGGACAGGCAGCCGCTCAGCGCGCGGCGGCCCGGTACTGCTCGAGCACCTCGGGGTGCGGGTCGCCGGCCACGACCGTGGTCGCCGTCTCCCACGCCGGCAGGCTCCCGGTGAGCACCCACGCCGCCTGCTTCGCCGCGCCGGCCGCCACGTACTCGCCCGGCTCCGGCACGAGGACGTCACGACCGAACACCTGCGCAGCGACGACCCGCACGGCCTCGTTGCGTGCGGCACCGCCGATGAGCAGCAGCCGCTCGACGGTGACACCGGTGCCCTCGACCGCAGCGAGGCCGTCCGCGAGCGCGCACAGCATCCCCTCGACCGCGGCCCGGGCGAGGTGCGCCCGGTCCGTCGTCCCCGGCGTCATGCCGAGCAGCGAGGCCGTCGCGTCCGGTCGGTTCGGCGTGCGCTCGCCGACGAAGTACGGCACGAGCACGAGCCCGTCGGCACCCGCCGGCGCCTGCAGCGCCAGCTCGCCGAGCGCGTCGTGGTCCACGCCGAGCAGGCCGCCGATCACCTCGAGCACGCGCGCCGCGTTGAGCGTCGTGACGATCGGGAGGCGCGACCCGCTCCCGTCGGCGAAGCCCGCCACGGTCCCGCTCGGGTCGCGCACCTCGGCGTCGGTGACCCCGAAGACCGTGCCGCTCGTGCCGAGGGACACCGCGACGTCACCCGGGCCGAGTCCGAGGCCGAGCGCTGCCCCGGCGTTGTCGCCGAGTCCGGCGCCCACGAGCAGCCCCGCAGGTGCGTCGGCACCGTTCGGCAGTGGCACGTCCGCGGTGAGCGTGCCCATCGCCTCGTCGGGCAGGACGACCCGCGGCACGACGACGGAGTCCGGGGAGCCCGTGGCACCGGCGACGCGCATCGGTCGTCCGAGCGCCGACTCGAACAGCTCCGCGTCGTACTCGCGCCGCACCGGGTCCCAGTAGGCCGTGCCGCTGGCGTCGGAGCCGTCGGTGGCGAGGGCGTCGAGGTCGGGGCCGAGCGGACTCTCGTCGGCCGGGCCGTACCCGCGCAGCCGCCACGACAACCAGTCGTGGGGGAGGGCGACGGCCGCGACCCGGCCGGCGTTCTCGGCCTCCGCGTCGCGGAGCCACCGCAGCTTGGTACCGGTGAACGACGCCACCGGCACCAGACCCGTGCGGGCGACCCATGCCTCCTGGCCGAGCTCCGCGACCATCTGCGCGGCCGCGTCGGCACTGCGGACGTCGTTCCACAGCAGCGCGTCGCGGACCACGCGGCCGTCCGCGTCCACCGCGACCATGCCGTGCTGCTGCCCGGCGATCGCGACGGCACCGACGTCGGCGAGCCCGCCGGCGTCCGCGACGGCGGTGCCGAGCGCGTCCCACCAGTGGCGGGGGTCGACGGACGTGCCGTCCGGGTGGGACGCGCGTCCCTCCCGGACGACGGCGCCGGTCGCGGCGTCACGGATCGTGACCTTGCAGGACTGGGTCGACGAGTCGACCCCTGCGACCAGGTCAGCCACGAGCGCCCATGAGGTGCTCGATGGCGAGCTGCTGCAGCTTCACGAAGCCGAAGCCCTTGCCGCCGAAGTACGCGTCGGCGTCGAAGTCCTCGTACGCGGAGCGGTCCGCGAGGAACGCGTCGTACGACTCGCCGTCGTTGAGGGTGGGGGTGCTGAGCTCGCCGACCTTGGACGCCTCGAGCGCTGCCTGCACCTCGGGGTCGGCGCGGAACGCCTGCGCGCGCTCCTTGAGCAGGAGGTACATGCGCATGTTCGCGGCCGCGGAGTCCCAGACGCCCGTGATGTCCTCGGTGCGGCTCGGCTTGTAGTCGAAGTGGCGGGGGCCGTCGTACGCCGGGCCGCCCTGGGGTGCACCGTGCTCGAGCAGGTCGACGAGCGAGAACGCGTTCTGCAGGTCGCCGTGCCCGAAGACGAGGTCCTGGTCGTACTTGATGCCGCGCTGACCGTTGAGGTCGATGTGGAAGAGCTTGCCCTGGTAGAGCGCCTGGGCGATGCCGGCCGTGAAGTTCAGCCCGGCCATCTGCTCGTGGCCGACCTCGGGGTTGATGCCGAAGAGTTCCGGACGCTCGAGCGTCTCGGTGAACGCGATGGCGTGGCCGAGGGTCGGCAGCAGGATGTCGCCGCGGGGCTCGTTCGGCTTCGGCTCGATGGCGAACCGGATGCCGTAGCCCTTGTCGGTGACGTACTGGGCGAGCAGGTTCACGGCCTCGCGGTAGCGCTCGAGCGCGGCCTGCACGTCCTTCGCGCTGTCGTACTCGGCACCCTCGCGGCCGCCCCACATCACGAACGTCGACGCGCCGAGCTCGGCGGCGAGGTCGATGTTGCGCAGGACCTTGCGGAGCGCGAACCGGCGCACCTGGCGGTCGTTCGAGGTGAAGCCGCCGTCCTTGAACACCGGGGCGGAGAAGAGGTTCGTCGTGACCATCGGCACGACGATGCCGGTGGCGTCGAGAGCACCCTTCAGGCGGTCGATCTGCGTCTGGCGCTCGGCGTCGGTCGAGCCGAACGCGAAGAGGTCGTCGTCGTGGAAGGTCAGGCCGTAGGCGCCGAGCTCGTCGAGCTTCTCGACGGCCTCGACCACGTCGAGGGCGGGGCGGGTCGGGCCGCCGAAGGGGTCGGATCCGTTGTAGCCGATGGTCCAGAGACCGAAGGAGAACTTGTCTGCACGGGTGGGCGTCGTTGCCATGGTGGTCACCGTTCGTCGTCGAAACAAAATGTTGCCGCGCCCAACATAAGCGGTAGTGTTGACTCTGGCAAGGACGTGATCGCAAGGGAGCGAGCGGATGGCACAGGACCGACTTCGAGTGGCCATGGTGGGCCACGGCTTCATGGGAGCCGCGCACTCACAGGGGTGGCGCACCGCACCGAGGTTCTTCGACCTCGGGGTCGAACCGGAGATGGCCGTCATCGTCGGCCGTGACCCGGAACGGACCGAGGCGGCGCGGCAGCAGTACGGCTGGCAGGCCGCGTCCACCGACTGGCGCGCCGTGGTCACCGACCCGGACATCGACGTCGTCGACATCTGCTCGCCCGGCTCGTCCCACGTCGAGGTCGCGATCGCGGCGCTCGAGGCCGGCAAGCACGTCCTGTGCGAGAAGCCCCTCGCCAACACCGTCGCCGAGGCCGAGGCGATGACCGCGGCGGCCGCCGCCGCACGGGCGGACGGCGTCCGCGCGATGGTCGGGTTCAGCTACCGCCGGGTGCCCGCCATCGCGTTCGCGAAGCGGCTGGTGGAGGACGGGAGGCTCGGCACCGTCCGACAGGTCCGCGCGCTCTACCTGCAGGACTGGCTCGCCGACGAGGACGGCCCGATGACGTGGCGGCTCGACAAGGCGCTCGCCGGCTCCGGCTCGCTCGGTGACATCGGCGCGCACGCGATCGACCTCGTCGAGCACGTCACGGGCGCACAGCTGTCGACCGTGTCCGGCACCCTCGAGACCTTCGTGACCGAACGTCCGCTGATGGCCGAGGGCGTCGGGCTGTCCGGCACCGCCTCGACCGAACGCGGGCAGGTCACCGTCGACGACGCCGCCTTCTTCCTCGGACGGCTCGCCGGTGGCGCTGCCGACGGGGCGATCGGCACGTTCGAGGCGACGCGCTACGCGACCGGCCGGAAGAACGGCCTCACGCTCGAGATCAGCGGGTCGGCGGGCGCGATCCAGTTCGACCTCGAGTCGATGAACGAGCTGCGCTTCTACGACGCCACCGCACCCGCGGGGGAGCAGGGCTTCCAGCGGATCCTCGTCACCGAGCCCGAGCACCCGTACATGGCCGCCTGGTGGCCGACCGGGCACCTCATCGGGTACGAGCACACCTTCAGCCACGAGGTGAAGGACTTCGTCGAGGCGATCGTCGCGGGCACCGACCCGTCGCCGTCGTTCGAGGACGGGCTGCACGTGCAGCGGGTCCTCGACGCGGTCGAGCGGAGCGCCGCCGACGGCAGCGCCTGGACGGTGATCTGAGTGGCTCCGACGAAGCACGCCCTCGTCGTCCGCGGCGGGTGGGACGGGCACATGCCGGTCGAGACCACCGACGCGTTCGTGCCATTCCTGCGGGACAACGGGTTCGACGTGCAGGTGTCGGACTCGACCGCGGTGTACGCCGACGAGTCGGTCATGGCGGACGTCGACCTGATCGTGCAGGTCGTCACGATGTCCACCATCGCCGACGACGAGTTCGCCGGGCTGCAGCGGGCCGTCCTCGGCGGCGCCGGCCTCGCGGGCTGGCACGGCGGGATCGCGGACGCGTTCCGCAACACCGCCGACTACCTCCACATGATCGGCGGCCAGTTCGCGCACCACGCGGGCAAGCACCCGTCGGAGCGCACCGGCGAGCAGTCCGACAACTACATCCCGTACACGGTGCACATCACCGACCTCGGCCACGAGCACCCGATCACGCAGGGCATCGAGGACTTCGACCTCGTGACCGAGCAGTACTGGGTGCTCTCCGACGAGTACAACGACGTGCTGGCGACGACCACGCAGGAGGCGCGGGACTTCGACGCCTGGAACCGTCCGGTCACGGCGCCGGCGATCTGGACCCGGCAGTGGGGCGAGGGACGCGTGTTCGTCTCGGCACCCGGGCACCGGCTCGAGGTCGTCGAGTCGCAACCGCTCCGCACGATCATCGAGAGGGGACTCCTGTGGGCAGCCCGGTGAACGGTCCGGCACTGCGGGTCGGTGTCGTCGGTGTCGGCAACATCAGCCAGCAGTACTTCGAGCACTTCCCGGCGCTGCCCGGCCTGGCGCTCACGGCCGTGGCGGACCTCGACGTCGACCGTGCCCGGTCGGTCGGCGACGCCCAGGGTGTCCGGGGCACGAGCGTCGACGAGCTCCTCGCCGCGGACGACGTCGACGTCGTGCTCAACCTGACGATCCCGGCCGCGCACGCCGAGGTGGCCACCCGGGCCCTCGACGCCGGCAAGCACGTCTACGGCGAGAAGCCGCTCGCACTCGCGACGGCCGAGGCCGCACCGGTGCTCGAACTGGCCGAACGCTCGGGCCTGCGGGTCGGCAGCGCGCCGGACACCGTGCTCGGGACGGGGATCCAGACCGCGCGCGCAGCACTCGACGACGGGCTGATCGGCGACCCGGTCGGTGCCGCGGTGTCGTGGAGCGCCCCGGGACACGAACTCTGGCACCCGGCGCCAGCGTTCTACTACCAGCCCGGCGGCGGCCCGCTGCTCGACATGGGGCCGTACTACCTGACGAGCCTCGTGCAGTTCTTCGGCCCCGTCGCCCGGGTCAGCGGCAATGCCACCCGCTCCACTCGTGAGCGGACCATCGCGACCGGGCCGTTCGCCGGCGCACCGATCCCCGTCGACGTCGACACCCACGTCGTCGCCGTGCTCGAACACGCCAGCGGAGTCGTCTCCACGGTCACCGTCTCGTTCGAGGTGTGGGCGACCCGGGCGCCGCTGTTCGAGGTGCACGGCACCGCGGGCAGTCTCGCCGTCCCGGACCCGAACCGCTTCTCGGACCCGGTGTCGATCGCGACGGCCGACGACCGCGAGTGGCGCGAGCTGCCCGTGTCGGCCGGGTACGCCGACGCCGGTCGCGGGTACGGACTCGCGGACATGGCGCACGCGATCGCGACCGACCGGCCGCACCGGGCGTCGGGGGACCTCGCGTTCCACGTGCTCGAGGTCATGGAGGCCGTCCAGACCGCCTCGCGGGAGCACACCGTCGTCACGGTGGCGTCCCGCGTCGACCGGCCGGAGACGGTCCCCGCCGGCGCGACCCCGGGATCATGGTGACCAGCACACGCAGCGAGGAAGGACGACGACGATGACGACGACGGACGGAACCGACGAGGCCGGGACGACCCGCGCCTCCAGGCCGGTCACCCTCTTCACCGGCCAGTGGGCCGACCTGCCCTTCGAGGAGGTCGCACGTCTCGCTGGCGAGTGGGGGTACGACGGCCTCGAGATCGCCTGCTGGGGCGACCACCTCGACGTCCGCCGCGCCGCGACGGACCCGGCGTACGTCGCGGACCGCAAGGCGATCCTGGAGCGCAACGGGCTGCAGGTCTGGACGATCGCGAACCACCTCACCGGCCAGGCCGTGTGCGACGACCCGATCGACCAGCGGCACGAGGACATCCTCGCGCCGCACGTGTGGGGCGACGGCGACCCCGAGGGCGTCCGGCAGCGTGCCGCCGAGGAACTGCAGTGGACCGCGCGTGCCGCCGCGGCGCTCGGCGTCGACACCGTCACCGGGTTCTCCGGATCCTCGATCTGGAAGACCGTCGCGGGCTTCCCACCCGTGCCCGCGTCGATGATCGACGCCGGGTACCAGGACTTCCACGACCGGTGGTCGCCGATCCTCGACGTGTTCGAGGAGGTCGGCGTCCGCTTCGCGCTCGAGGTGCACCCCTCCGAGATCGCCTACGACTACTGGACGGCGAAGCGGACGCTCGAGGTGTTCGCCGACCGCCCCGCGTTCGGGTTCAACTTCGACCCGTCGCACTTCGTCTGGCAGGACCTCGACCCCGCCGCGTTCCTGCTCGACTTCGCCGACCGCGTGTACCACGTGCACTGCAAGGAGTCGGTGAAGCAGCTCGACGGGCGCAACGGACGACTGTCGTCGCACCTGCCGTGGGGCGACCCCCGGCGCGGGTGGGACTTCGTCACCGCCGGGCACGGGGACGTGCCGTGGGAGCGGGTGTTCCGCGTGCTGAACCACATCGGGTACGCCGGGCCGACGAGCGTCGAGTGGGAGGACGCCGGCATGGACCGGCTCGTCGGCGGCCCGGAGGCACTGGCGTTCGTCCGGAAGCTGGGCACGATCGCGCCACCCGAGGCCGCGTTCGACGCGGCGTTCTCGCGCTCGCGGTAGCGCGGCCCGCGGCGCCGAGACTCGGCCATGCGGACGGTTTCGCGGCGCGGAGTCCGCGAAACTGTCCGCCGGCCCGAGACTCGGGCCGGCGCCAACCCACCCACCACCGACCAGACGAGGGACCGATGACGAGCACGACCGCCGCGACGCCTGCGCCCGCGCCGGGCAACGCGGCGCGCGTCCTCCGGCTCGTCCACGAGGAGGGGCCGATCACCCGCGCCGAGATCACCCGGCGCACCGGCCTGAACCGCTCGACGACCCTCGCGCTCGTCGGCGAACTCGTCGACCGCGGCCTCCTCCACGAGGACCTCCCCGCAGCCGGTGCACCGGGGACCGGCGTCGGGCGGCCGAGTCCGGTCGTCCGGGCCGCGCCGGACGTCGTGGCCGCCGCGGTCACGGTCGAGGTCGACGCCGTCTCGGTGGCCCTCGTCGGGCTCGACGGCACGGTGCGGAGCCGCCTCGTCGAACCGCAGCACCGTCCGCCCACGCCCGCAGAGGCCGTCGGGACCGTCGCCGGGCTGCTCGACCGGATCCGTCCGGGGTCGGCCGGCACCGCGACGCTCCGGCTCGTCGGGATCGGGGTCGCCGTGCCCGGGACGGTCCGGGTGGAGGACGGGACCGTCCAGTACGCACCGCACCTCGGCTGGCACGACGCGCCCTTCGCCGGGCCCCTCGCCGAACGGACCGGGCTGCCGGTGCGGGCCGCGAACGACGCCAACCTCGGCGCCTGGGCGGAACGGCTCGCCGGCAGCGGCCGGGGCGTCGACGACCTCGTGTACCTCAACGGCGGCGCGAGCGGCATCGGCGGCGGGGTCATCACGGCCGGCCGACCGCTGAGCGGTACCGACGGGTACGCGGGCGAACTCGGACACACCTTCGTCGCGGCGAACGGCATCCGGTGCCACTGCGGTGCCGTCGGCTGCCTCGAGACCGAGGCCTCCCGTGACGCCCTGGCGACCGCGGCCGGGACGGCTCCGGACGACCTGGTCGCCCTCGCCGCGGCGCTCGCCGAGGGCCGACCCGAGGTCGAACGGGTCGTGGACCGCCAGGTGGCAGCCCTCGCCACGGCCCTCCGCAACGCGATCCACACCGTGAACCCGTCGGTCGTCGTGCTCGGCGGCTTCCTCGGCGTGCTGCTCGACCACGTCGGCGACCGGATCCTCGACGACGTCCGAGCGCAGTCGATGACCGGGACCGCCGACCGGCTCCGCATCGTGCCGGCCGCGCTCGGGTCCGACGTGCTCGTGCACGGGGCCGCCGAGATCGCGTTCGGCGCCCTGCTGCGCGACCCGGACCGGATCACCGACGCGGTGCCGGCCACACCCACCCCCACGATCACCCACCACTCCGGCCGCGACGACGCGGCCGAGGAAGCGAGAACCGCATGACCTCCACCCAGCGTGTCAGCGTGCTGCTCGGCACCCAGGACCTCACCGTCGAGGACCGCCCCGTCCCCGCCGTCGACCCCGGCGACGTCCTCGTCCGGGTCGCCGCGGTCGGCGTGTGCGGCTCCGACGTGCACTACTACCGGCACGGGCGGATCGGGGACTTCGTCGTCGAGGAGCCCCTCGTGCTCGGCCACGAGCTCTCCGGCACGATCACCGCGGTCGGCGAGGGCGTCGACCCGTCCCGCGTCGGGGAGCGCGTGGCGATCGAGCCGCAGCGACCGTGCCACCGCTGCGCCCAGTGCCTCGCCGGGCGGTACAACCTCTGCCCGCAAATGCGCTTCTACGCGACGCCCCCGGTGGACGGGGCGTTCGCCGAGTTCGTCACGATCGAGTCCGAGTTCGCGCACACGCTGCCCGACTCGGTGTCGTTCGAGGCCGGAGCCCTGCTCGAGCCCCTCTCCGTCGGCATCGCCGCGGTCCGCAAGGCCGGGATCGTCCCCGGGTCGAGCGTGCTCATCGCCGGGGCCGGTCCGATCGGCATCATCTGCGCGCAGGCCGCGAGGGCGTTCGGCGCCTCGCGGATCGTCATCAGCGACCTCGTCCCGGAGCGCCGCGAGCGTGCGCTCTCCTTCGGTGCGACCGAGACCGTCGACCCCACCGTGGTCTCCGTGGCGCCCGACTTGCCGCCGTTCGACGCCTTCATCGACGCCAGTGGTGCACCGCGGGCCGTCTCCGACGGCATCAAGGCCGTGGGACCGGCCGGGGCCGCCGTCCTCGTCGGGCTCGGCAACTCCGAGATGACGCTGCCGGTCGAGCACATCCAGAACCTCGAGGTCACCGTCACCGGGATCTTCCGGTACACCGGCACGTGGCCGGTCGCGATCGAGCTGGTCGCGTCGGGACAGGTGGACCTGGACTCGCTGGTCACGGGTCGCTTCGGTCTCGACGACGTCCGCGAGGCCCTCGAGAGCGACACCGACCCCGAGTCGCTCAAGTCGGTCGTCTACCCGGGCGGCGTGCCGTCCGCGACGTGACCGGACGACGGACGGGAGGGACGGGGCGGGCCCGCACCGTCCCTCCCGTCCGTCCTGTGGTCCCCTCTGGGGCCACCGCCGCGACACCCGGACGCGCTACGGTTCGCGCATGACGGCTTCACCCGCGGCTGCCGTGCCGCAGCGCACCGACCGCCGCGCCCTCGTGTCCTGGGCCATGTGGGACTGGGGATCCGCGGCGTTCAACGCGGTCGTCACGACCTTCGTCTTCAGCACGTACCTGGCGAGCCGTGCGTTCGTCGACCCGGTGCTCGTCGCCGACACGTCCGCCGCCGGGAAGGCGCTCGTCGAGCGGGAGCTCGCGCACAACGCGGCCGTCGTCTCGACGGCACTGACCATCGCCGGCGTCGTCGTCGCGCTCGTCGCCCCGGCGGTCGGACGCCTGGCGGACACGTCCGGGCACCGGCGCCGGTCGGTGCTCATCGCCACGATCGGCATCGCGCTCTCGATCGGCGGCATGGTGTTCGTCGCGCCGAGCCAGCCGTACCTGCTGCTCGGGGCGGCCCTGCTTGGCATCGGGACCGTCGCCTACGAGATCGCGAGCGTCGGCTACAACGCGATGCTCGGACAGGTCGCGTCGGGGGAGCAGACCGGACGCGTCTCGGCGATCGGCTGGGCGGCCGGGTACTTCGGCGGCATCGTGCTGCTCGTCGTCCTGCTCGTGCTCTGCATCCAGGACTTCGGCGGGGGCGACGTCGCGGGGCTCCTGCAGCTCCCCGCGACCGTGGCCTCCGGGCAGTGGGACGTCCGCGTCGCGATCGGCATCGCCGCCGTGTGGCTCGCCGTGAGCTCGATCCCGCTGTTCGTCACCGTCCCCGAGGCCGCGCCGGACCGTTCGCGCGCCGGCAGCCTGCTCGGGGCGTACCGGGACCTCGGGCGGGACATCGCTCGGCTCTGGCGCGAGCGCCGGAACGTCCTGGCGTTCCTGCTGGCGAGCGCGGTGTTCCGCGACGGCGTCGGCGCCGTGTTCACCTTCGGCGGGATCGTCGCCGCGCAGGTGTTCGGCTTCAGCCCGTCGCAGGTGATCCTCTTCGCCATCGCGGCCAACATCGTCGCGGGCATCGCCACGTTCCTGTCCGGCCGGCTCGACGACGGGTTCGGGTCACGCGCGATCATCACGGTGTCGCTCGTCGGTCTCGCGGTGTGCGGGATCGGCGTGTTCGCGGTGGGGAACGTCACCGCGGGCTTCTGGGTCCTCGGCCTGACGCTGGCGCTGTTCGTCGGGCCGGTCCAGTCGTCCTCGCGGGCGTACCTGGCGCGGTTGGCGACGCCCGGCCGCGAGGGCGAGCTCTTCGGCCTGTACGCCACGACCGGGCGCGCGGCGTCGTTCCTCGCGCCGGCGCTGTTCGGGGTGGCGGTGACGGTCGGCGGGTCGACGCGGTACGGGATCCTCGGGGTCGTCGTGGTGCTGGTGGCGGGGCTGGTGCTCACGGCGTTCGTGCGGCGGGAGCCGGTGGGCGGGCGCTGAGTCCGAGCGTGTCGGAGACCGTGGTGCTATCGTCTCCGACGTCCACGGGGGAACGACGGGGGGAACACATGGGGGCCGCAGAACTGCGGATCGAGTCGGAGACGCTCGCGGCGGTCGCGACCGCGCTGACCGACGCCCGGACCGCGCTCGGTGCGGACACCGCCCGGTTCACGGGCCTCGACACCGGTTGCCTCGGCGTGACCGAGGTGGTCAGCCGCACCGCCGGCCTGTCGCTCGCCCACCAGGGCATGATCGACGCCGTCGACGCAGCCCTCGAGCAGGCCGCGACCTTCCCGCACGACCTCGGTGCGCAGGTCGACGCGCAGGAAGCCGCCCTCGCGAAGCAGGCGGACGGCAAGTGAGCGGCGAGGAGCCGGACGTCGGCGACCCCGCCGGCATCACCGCATTGGGGAAGCACTGGCACGACCGGGCCGACGCCGTGCAGGACGCCCTGGCGAAGATCGCCTCGGCGTCCGACGTCACCGCGTCGCCGACGTGGAAGGGCGACGCGCAGACCCGCTTCGCGGCGCTGCTCGACGAGATGCGGCCGAGCGCGTCCGGCCTCGTGGCGCTCTTCGACGCCGCCGGGGACGCCTTCGACCAGTACGCGAAGGACGTCCAGCGCATCAAGGACGACGCGGACGCGGTCCGCCTGCAGCGCGGGACCGTCGCGGCCGAGCTCGCCGGACAGCAGCTCACGCTGCCGGCCCTCCGCTCCGCCGCGAAGGCCGACGACGCGACCGAGGCGGACGCCAAGAGCCTCGCGAACGCGGAGCGGGCGATCACCGATGCCGGCGACCGGTCCGCGGCGCTCGACGCGCAGTGGGAGCAGCTCGTGCAGGACCGCACGACGGCCGACCAGGCGCTGCTCCGGGTGATCACCGGCCCCGAGACGCTCGGACGCCTCGGCAGCATCGAGGGACGTGGCGTCGGCGCGTCCGACGAGGACCTCGCGTCGATGCTCGCGGGCCTGTCGCCGACCGAGCTCGGCGCGCTCCTGATGCTCGACCGCAACCTCGCCGACCGCATCGCCGACATGTCGCCCGACGAGGTCGCCGCGCTCTGGAAGACCCTGGGCGGTGGGAACGACACGACCGGCGCCGAGCACAGCGCCGCCCAGGACGCGCTCATCGCATCGCTGCCCGCGGTCGTCGGCAACCTTGCGGGGCTGCCGGCCTGGGCGCGGGACCGGGCGAACCGGATGACGCTCGTGTCGGCCGTGGCCCAGGCCGAGCAGGACCTCGCGGACGCGAAGGACCGGCGCGTGGGGCTCGGGTGGCCGGCGTCGCAGGCGGCGGACCAGTCGATCGAGGCGGCGCAGGCGAACCTCGACGCGTACCGGAACATCGAGAAGACCCTGGCATCGACGGCGAAGCCCGGTCGCGCGCTGCTCACGCTCGCCACGGACCACCAGCCGCCGCTCGCTGCGGTGGCGGTCGGTGACGTGGACACCGCGGAGAACGTGACGTACATGGTGCCCGGGATGGGGACCACCACGAAGGACACCTCGGGGTGGACGACCGGGGCGCAGAACCTCTGGCGGGCGCAGGAGGACCTCGACGACTCGGGCACCTCGCACGCTGTCGTGGCCTGGATGAACTACGAAGCTCCTCCTGCCCCGCCGGCTTCCTGGGGCGTGCTCCACGGCGACGCGGCGCGAGCGGGTGCGACCCGCCTCGCGGACGACCTGTCGGGCTTCCAGGCAGCGCGGACCGACCATCCCACACTCAACGTCGTCGGACACTCGTACGGCACGACGACCGGCGCCGACGCGCTGCACGGCACGGGCGTGCACGTCGACAACTTCGTGGCCGTCGCCTCCGCCGGCATCGAAGGGGACGTCGGTGGTGCGAAGGGGATCGACGCCGACCACGTCTACGCCGGACAGGGGACGTCGGGGCTGCCGACGGCGGACCCGAACGACAACCCACGCGACCAGTACGCGTGGCTCGGCCGGCTCGGCAGCGGTCGTGCGGACCCGATGGACTCGTCGTTCGGCGCCACGACCTTCGGGACGAACGGTGGGGACCCGTCGGAGGGCGCCGGGGTCACGATGCACGACCCGATCGGCTACGGCGGGGGGACCGGCTACTTCAACCTCGGAACCGAGTCCCTGAACAACGTCGCGAGGGCCACGATGCACGACGGGGTCGGCATGACGCCCGCTGACGACGCCGGGTTGAGCGATCATGACAAGACCCTGCTCGACAACATGATGGGACCGTCACTGTGATCAGACGATCGACGACGATCGGGATGGTGCTGCTCGCCACGATCCTGCTCGCGGGCTGCGCGGCGGGCACCCCGACCAAGGAGGACACCGTGCAGGCTGCACCGACCGCAGAGCACCAGCGCCGACAGGCGGCAGACTACGTCGAGGAGACGATGCGCCGTTCGGGGGTCGACTGGGACGCGGACCAGTCCGACGAGTACGCGCAGGACTGCGTGCTCGCGGACGGCTCGGCGGGCGCGCTCTACAACATCGTCCGGACCGGTGCGGGCGTCGACGACCCGGAGGCCGTGACGAAGGCCGTGGGCACGGCCTGGGTGGCGGACGGACTGAAGGTGGAGTACTCGACGGACGAGATGACGTCGGGTGCGAAGCGGTACCTTGTGAACGGCGGCGGCGGCGCCGTCGAGCGCATCCAGTTCGGCGCGGCGACGACCAAGACCACCATGAGCGGCGTGTCGAAGTGCGGCACCGGGAACGCGGCGGACCTCGGCTGACCGCGCGCCTCGCAGCCGGACTCCTCCGACATCCGACGGGACCGAGACGGTGAGCGGACGCGCCCGAGGCGCGGCAGCGGGGACCGTGCTCGCCCTGACACTGACGCTCGCCGCGTGTTCCGTTCCGCCGACCGGCCGCACCCCGGTGCAGAGCACACCGAGCACACCGACCGTCCAGCACCAGCGTGATCTCGCCGCCGCCTACGTCGACGCGACCATGCAGACCTCGGGCGTCACGTGGGACGACTCGCAGGCGAACGAGTACGCCCAGGAGTGCCTCCTCGGTGACGGCACGTCCGGAGCGCTCGACAACCTCGCCCGCATCGGCGCGGGTGTCCCCGATCCCGAGGCTGCGGTGCGGACCGTCGGCCGGTCGTGGGCTGCGGACGGGTTGACCGTCAAGTACTCGAAGTCGTCGCTCAACGACGGCAGTCGGGAGTTCGTGGTCAAGGGGGCCGGTGGTGACGTCGAACGCATCGAGTTCGGGGCGGCGAGCACGCGCAGTTCGCTCGCTGCGGTCTCACACTGCGGCACGGGTGACGCGGCGGACCTCGGCTGACGCCTCCCGTCGGGCGGTGCCCGGAGGCGCGGTGCAGGCCCGCCCGCCGGCTGCGGTTCCGCGCACGGTTGCGCCCCTGGCGCGGTTCCGCCGGACTCCGCAGCGAGCGTGCGCCAGGATGGAGCCATGACCGACCAGCGCATCGCCGTCGTCGTCCTCGCCGCCGGGCAGGGCACGCGCATGAAGTCGTCCACCCCGAAGGTCCTGCACCGCCTCGCCGGGCTGCCGCTCATCGCGCACGTGCTCCGGACGGCGTCGTCCCTCGAGCCCGAGCACGTCGCCGTCGTCGTGCGGCACGAACGGGAGCTCGTCGCGGCCGAGGTCACCGAGCGTGCCCCCGACGCCATCGTGGTCGACCAGGACGACGTCCCCGGCACCGGCCGTGCGGTCGAGGTCGCGGTGCAGGCGCTTCCGGCGGACTTCGACGGCGCCGTCATCGTGCTGTCCGGCGACGTGCCGCTGCTCGACGCGGCGTCGCTCCGAGCACTCGTGGACGCTCACGTCGGCGGCGGCAACGGCGCCACCTTCGTGAGCGCGATCGCACCGGACCCGACCGGCCTCGGCCGCATCGTCCGCGACGCCGACGGGGCGTTCGTCGGGGTCGTCGAGCACAAGGACGCGACCGCCGAGCAGCTCACGATCACCGAGGCCAACGCGGGCATCTACGCCTTCGACGTCACGCACCTCCGTGCGGTCCTGCCGTCGCTCACCACGGCGAACGCGCAGGGCGAGAAGTACATCACCGACGCGCCGGCACTCATCGGAGCGCGGGGCGCGCGCATCGACGTCGTCACGCTGACCGACCCGTGGCTGGTCGCCGGCATCAACGACCGGGCGCAACTCTCCGACGCCGCCCGGGTACTCAACGCGCGCATCGTGCGCCGCCACCAGCTCGCCGGGGTCACCGTGCAGGACCCGGCGACGACGTGGATCGACCTCGACGTCTCGATCGAACCCGACGCCGAGGTCCTCCCGGGCACCCAGCTCATCGGCGCCACTGCGATCGCCTCGGGCGCGGTCGTCGGGCCGGACACCACCCTGCGGGACACCGAGGTCGGCGTCGGCGCCGTGGTGAACCGCGTCGACGCGACCCTCGCGGTGATCGGTGACGGCGCCTCCGTCGGACCGTTCGCCTACCTGCGACCGGGCACGATCCTCGGCGACGGAGGCAAGATCGGCACCTTCGTCGAGACGAAGAACGCGACGATCGGCCGGGGCAGCAAGGTGCCGCACCTGTCGTACATCGGCGACGCCGAGGTGGGCGAGGACTCGAACATCGGCGCGAACACGATCACGGCGAACTACGACGGGGTGCACAAGCACCGGACCGAGGTCGGCTCGAACGTGCGTACAGGGTCGCACAACGTGTTCGTCGCCCCGGTTAGGATTGGTGACGGAGCGTACACCGGCGCGGGTACGACCGTCCGCAAGGACGTCCCTGCCGGGTCGCTGGCGATCAGCTACGCCCCACAGCGCAACACCGACGGATGGGTCGAGGAACACCGACCCGGTTCGCCGGCTGCCGAGGCCGCTCGGCGCGCGAACGGCGAACAGATCTGACGGCTCTCGGGCCGATCAACACGGCCCCGCGGGGTCAGGGAGTGAGCACCGCACTTGTCCGGAATCAAAACGACCGGCCAGAAACGACTCGTCCTCGTCTCAGGGCGAGCACACCCGGCGCTCTCGGCCGAGATCGCCGAGGAACTCGGCGTGGACCTCGTCCCGACCGATGCACGGACCTTCGCGAACGGGGAGCTCTACGCCCGCTTCGACGAGTCGGTCCGCGGCTGTGACGCGTTCGTCATCCAGTCCCACACCGCGCCGATCAACGAGTGGCTCATGGAGCAGCTCATCATGGTCGACGCCCTGAAGCGCGCGTCGGCGAAGCGCATCACCGTCGTCGCGCCGTTCTACCCGTACGCGCGGCAGGACAAGAAGGGCCGTGGTCGCGAGCCGATCTCGGCGCGACTCGTCGCCGACCTGTTCAAGGCCGCTGGTGCGCACCGCATCATGAGCGTCGACCTGCACGCCGCACAGATCCAGGGCTTCTTCGACGGCCCGGTCGACCACCTGTTCGCCATGCCGGTCCTGCTCGAGCGCTTCCAGCAGACCCTCGACCCGTCGACGCTGACGGTCGTCTCGCCGGACATGGGCCGCGTGCGCGTCGCCGACATCTGGTCGGAGAAGCTCGGCGCGCCGCTCGCCATCATCCACAAGCGGCGCGACCCGCTCGTGCCGAACCAGGTGTCCGTGCACGAGATCGTCGGTGACGTCTCGGGTCGCGTGTGCCTGCTCGTCGACGACCTGATCGACACCGGCCGCACCATCGCCAAGGCAGCAGAGGCGCTCAAGGCCGCCGGTGCCACCGGCGTGGTCGTCGCGGCGACGCACGCGGTGTTCTCCGACCCCGCGACGGAGCTGCTCCAGAGCGAGTTCATCGACCGGGTCGTCGTCACCGACACCCTGCCGCTGCCGGAGGACAAGCGCTGGGACCGCCTCGAGGTCCTGCCGATCGCACCGCTCATCGCCCGCGCCATCCACGAGGTCTTCGACGACGGGTCGGTCACCTCGATGTTCGACGGCGCCGCTTGACCGCACCCGTGCGCGACGCGCTCGCGGCCCGGCTCCGGGCCGCGGGCAGCGTCTTCGCCGAGGACGAGGCGGATCTCCTGCTCGAAGCCGGCGACGGTGACGCGGTTCGTTTGCGGGCGCTCGTGCAGCGGCGGCTCGGCGGCGAACCGCTCGAGTACGTGCTCGGCTGGGCGGCGTTCGACGGGCACCGCCTCCGCGTGACACCGGGCGTCTTCGTGCCCCGGGCCCGCACCACCGTCGTCGTGGAGCAGGCCGCACGCCGGTTGCACCGCTACGACCGTGTCGTGGACCTCTGCTGCGGTGCCGGGGCGATCTCGGTCGCCCTGCTCGGTCGCGTCGGTGCCCTCGACCTCGTCGCGGCGGACATCGATCCGGCGGCGGTCGACGTCGCTGCGGAGAACATCGGCGACCGCGGCATCGTCGTCGCCGGGGACCTCTTCGCGCCGTTGCCCGACCGGTTCCGCGGGCTCGTCGACGTCATCGCCGTGAACGCGCCCTACGTGCCGACGGGGTCCATCCCGATGATGCCGTCGGAGGCTCGCGACCACGAGCACCGTGTCGCGCTCGACGGCGGGGCGGACGGGCTCGACCTGCACCGGCGGATCGCGTCGGGGGCGGGGGAGTGGCTCCGACCTGGCGGTGCGGTCGTCATCGAGGTGTCGGCTGCGCAGGCACCGACGTCGGCGGCCGTCTTCGAGGCTGCGGGCCTCGCGGTGGCCGTCGAGTCCGACGACGAGGTCGACGGGACCTGTGTCGTGGCGACGCGTCCCGCATGAGACGATCCGCGTCGTCGAGGTGGCCCGCGTCGTCGAGGCGACCCGCGTCGTCGAGGCGGGTCGCGCCTCCTGTCCGTGACGGTGGACGGCCCGCACCGTCTCAGGCCGCGCGGACCTCGACCGTGTGCCATCCCGACGCCCCGTTCGGAGCCGGGGGCCGCTCGACGCTCGTCTGCACCTCGCCGTCGGCGCTCACCGCGCGGACCTGGATGCGGTGCGACCCCTTCGTCGGCGTCCACCGGTAGACCCACTGCCGCCACGTGTCGGCCGAGACGGAGTCCGCGAGGGTCGCCTCTTCCCACGCGCCGTCCCCGACCCGGACCTGCACGCCCTTCACCCCGGTGTGCGGCTGCCACGCGACCCCGGCGATCGCCACCGTCGAACCGGCGTCGACCGTCGCGCCCGCGCGCGGGGTGTCGATGCGCGACTCCAGCTTGACCGGACCGCGTTCCGACCAGCCGCGCGGCGTCCAGTAGCCCTGGGCGTCGGCGAACCGCGTGACCTCGAGCTCGGTGACCCACTTCGTCGCGGACACGTAGCCGAAGAGCCCGGGGACCACCATGCGCACCGGGAACCCGTGCTCCGGCGGCAGCGGCTCGCCGTTCATCCCCACGGCGAGCAGCGCGGCCGTCCCGTCGTCCTGCAGGACGTCGAGGGGCGTGCCCGCCGTGAACCCGTCGATGCTGCGGGACAGCACCATGTCGGCGCTCGCGTGGGGCACGGCACGCTCGAGCAGCTTCCGGATCGGGTAGCCGAGCCAGAGCGCGGTGCCGATGAGGTCCCCGCCCACCTCGTTCGAGACGCAGCTCAGCGTCGCGTGGTGTTCCTCGAGCGGGAGGGCGAGCAGGTCGTCCCACGTGAGCTCGACCTCGTGGTCGACGGCTCCGTGGATGCGGAGCTTCCAGTCGGCGGTGTCGACCGACGGCACCCGCAGCGCGGTGTCGATCCGGTAGAAGTCGCTGTTCGGGGTGACGTAGGGCGTGATGCCCTCGACGTCGAGCGAGGCCCCGGCCGGGACCGCGGGGGCGGTGGTCGCCGGCGCCGGCAGCCGGACGGCCCGGCGTGCGGCAGCGGTCGCCTGCGCCGCGGCGGTGCCCAGACGGGAGGCGCCGCCCACCACGACCGCGACGGCCCCCGCCGTCACACCCCAGACCAGGAAGGCGCGACGTTCCGCAGAGGCGGGTCGCGGTGCGCCGGAGGGCACGGCGGCTGCCGACTCCCACCGGCGGAGCTTGGCGGTGAGCAGCCGGAGCACGACGACGGCCGCGGCGACCCCGAGCACGGACGGAGCCCCGTCCAGCGTGCCGCTGCCGGACCGGGTGGTGACGGCCAGGAGCGAGAGGACACCGCCGACGGCGAAGACCAGGGCCCCGAACGGCGGGCGGGCGCGTTCGAGGATGCCCGCCCCGGCGCTGACCACGGCGACGATGACCGCCATGAGCACGAACAGCGCGACCTTGTCGCCGGTACCGAAGAGCGTGACCATGAGGTCCTTCGCGCCCGGGGGTGCGAGGTCGATGACCGCCGAACCGACCGCGACGAGGGGGCTGCCGGCACCACCGAGGACGAGGGCACCGAGTTCCGCGGCGGCGAAGAACGCGAGCGCGGCGACGATGCCCGTCGCGGCCGCGAGCAGGCGGGGGCGCGAGACCGCCACGGGGGCGGGCGCGAGGTCAGTGGTCACGGGCCGAGCGTAGGTCGACCGTGCCGCGTGTGTGCTGACAGTCGTGCATGCGGTGGACAGAGTCGGCGGTGTCCGCGCCCGTGGACGACCCGTACCCCGCACGAGCGGGTCCGCCGGTTCGTCGGGCGTTCACCGGTGCCGGCCAGCCGGTCGCGGGTGGAGCATGCGAGGATCGAGGGGTGCTGAGGCGTCCCGACCGTGTCCCGCGCTTCGGTCGCGCCCGGCGACGGGACCGCCACCCGATGTCGCAGGCACGACGCCTCCTGGTGCTGCGCTGGATCATCGTCGGCGTGTGGGCGGCCCTGCTCACGGCACGCATCATCGTGGTGTCCACCACGCCCGACGCCGACCTGACCTTCTTCGGCATCGCCGAGGTCGCCGTGATCGGTGTCGGCCTCCTCGTGATCGCCGGTGCCGTGCTGCGGGGCTGGTCGCTCCGACGGCGGCACGAGGACGAAGCCCTGGCCCTCGCGATCCGCCGGATCGACCCGACGGTGTGGCTCGTCCCGGCGGCCCCGACCCCGGAGCTCCGGGCATCGGTGGAGTCCGTCCGGCCGGACGTCGCGCTCGGGCACCGGGTGACGTGGGCCTTCGGTGCGACCGAGGCCTCGCTGTGGGAACTCGAGGAACGTCGTGCGACCCGGCTGCTCGTGATCCGGTGGAGCCGGATGGTGCACGTCGGCCTCGAGGACGTGCACGGCGACGGCCGATCGTGGGCGATCGCCATGCACTACGTCCGGCCCGACGACACGACAGCGGTGGCGACGTTCTTCGTCCGTGCGGCGCCGGGCTCGCGGCGGATGCTGGGCCGGGGCCCACGGATGGAGCGGCTCGTGGCCGACCTCGCGCGCGAACGCATCGTCGCGTAGCGCGTAGCGCGTGGCGGGGAACACGGAGGGCCCCGCCGATCGGCGAGGCCCTCTCGTGGTGCGGTCGTCGCCGCTGCCTAGTGGGTCGACGGTTCCTGTTCGACCTCACGCCGGTCGTCGTCAGACCAGAGCGTGTGGAAGGTGCCGTCCTTGTCGATGCGCTGGTAGGTGTGCGCGCCGAAGAAGTCCCGCTGCCCCTGGATGAGCGCGGCGGGCAGGCGGTCGGAGGCGAGCGAGTCGAAGTACGACAGCGCGGACGAGAACCCCGGCGCCGGGATGCCGGACGCGGCGGCGATGCCGACGATGCGACGCCACGCGGCCTCGCCTTCCTGCACGGCGTTCGCGAAGTACGGGTCCACCAGCAGCGACTCGAGCGAGGGGTTCTTGTCGTACGCCTCGACGATGCGGTTGAGGAACTGCGCGCGGATGATGCAGCCGCCGCGCCAGATCTTGGCGATGTTGCCGAGGTTGATGTCCCAGCCGTACTCCTTGGCCCCGGCGATGATGAGGTCGAAGCCCTGCGCGTAGGCGACGACCTTCGACGCGTAGAGCGCCGCGCGGACGTCGTCCTCGAACCCGTCCGGGACCTCGGCGATGGCGGGACGGTCCGGGAAGGCCTTCTGCACCGCAGCGCGCTGGACCGGCTTGGACGAGACCGCGCGGGCGAACACCGCTTCGCCGATGCCGGAGACGGGGATTCCGAGGCCGACCGCGTTCTGCACGGTCCACACGCCGGTGCCCTTCGACCCGGCCTCGTCGCGGATGACGTCGACGAGGGCCTTGCCCGTGTCGGCGTCCTGCTGCTTGAGGACCTCGACGGTGATCTCGATCAGGTAGGACTCGAGGTCGCCGCCGTTCCACTCGTCGAACACCTTCACCAGGTCCTCGACGGAGAGCCCGCCGACGCGGCGGAGCAGGTCGTACGACTCGGCGATGAGCTGCATGTCGGCGTACTCGATGCCGTTGTGCACCATCTTCACGAAGTGGCCGGCACCGTCGGTGCCGATGTGGGTCACGCACGGCTCGCCCTCGGCGACGGCGGCGATCGACTTGAGGATCGGGCCGAGGGTCTCCCAGGCCTCCTTCGAACCGCCGGGCATGATCGACGGCCCCTTCAGGGCACCCTCTTCACCGCCGGAGATACCGGTGCCGACGAAGTTGAGACCCTTGTCGCGCAGGTCGTGCTCGCGGCGGATGGTGTCGTGGAAGTTGGCGTTGCCGCCGTCGACGATGATGTCGCCTTCCTCGAACCGTTCCGCGAGCTGCTCGATGACCGCGTCGGTGCCCTTGCCCGCCTGCACCATGATGATGGCCGTGCGCGGCTTGGACAGCGAGGCCACGAAGTCGTCGATCGACTCGGACGCGATGAAGCCGGCGTCCGCGTGCTCGTTCAGCAGTTCCTCGGTGCGGGCGTACGTGCGGTTGTAGACCGCGACGGTGTTGCCCTCCCGCGAGGCGAGGTTCCGAGCGAGGTTCGAACCCATCACCGCCAGACCGACCACGCCGATGTTCGCCTGTCCGTTGTTCTCTGCCACGAGGTCTCCTTCGTCCTGACGTTCGGCACCAACCTACGGTCCGCAGCCTGGGACCGCCCGGGTGTTACGGCAACTGGGGACGACTGTTCACCGGTCCAATACGGTGGAGGGATGACCGAGCGCGCTGTCCTCCCGCCCCTGCTCGTGATGGGGGTCTCCGGTTCCGGCAAGTCGACGATCGGGCAGGCCCTCGCCGACGCCCTCGCCGCCGAGGGGCAGCCCACGGTCTTCGTGGACGCGGACGACCTGCACCCCGCCGCGAACAAGGAGAAGATGCGGCAGGGGATCCCGCTCACGGACGATGACCGCTGGCCGTGGCTGGACGCCTGCGCCGCGCGGATCGCCGAGGTCGAGGACTCCGGCCACCGCTGCGTGATGGCGAACTCGGCGCTCAAGCGTGTCTACCGCGACCGGCTCCGCGCCTCGGCGCCGACCCTCGTGATCGCCTTCCTCGACGGCTCGCACGACCTGATCGCCGACCGCCAGGCGCACCGTCATCACGAGTACATGCCGAGCTCCTTGCTCGACTCGCAGTTCGCGACGCTCGAGCGACCGCAGCCGGACGAGGCCGCCGTCACCGTGTCGATCGAGGGCTCGGTCGACGAGACGGTGACGGCGATCCTCTCCGCGCTCTCGGTCACTTCCGGCTGAGCTCGGACAGCCGCGACCGGTACTCCTCGGCGTCGATGTCGCCGCGGGCGAACCGGTCGGCGAGCACCGCGCGGGCGTCCGACCGCGCCCGCCAGTTGCCGCGTCGGAGCACGCCGAACACGAGGAACACGACGAGGAACGCGACGAAGAAGAACGCGGGGAAGACGGGGAACTGGAACCCGCCGCCGTTCCAGTAGGGCCCGGTGGCGGCGATGGTGGTGAGCATGGTGACCTCCTGTGGTCGGTTCGGCGTCGCTGTCACGACCGTCCAAGACTCGGCCCGGGAGGCGCGGCGCGCGTCCGTCCCGCAGCCCCACTTCCGCCTGCTCCCGCAGGCGTAGTGCACGTCCTCCTCCACACCCGACTACTCCCGCGGGAGTAGTCCACAGGTCGTGCGCACGCCCGATGCCGCGGGCGGGAGCCGACCCTAGGCTCGAGCCATGGACACCGCCCCGACCCTCGCCGACCCGGCGAGCGACGGCACCCGCTGGGTCGGGCGCCGTCGCTTCGCCCGGGTCGGTCGGGTCCTGCCGGTGGCGTTCCTGCAGATCGTCGGGACGCTGCTCGCATCGCGCGTGCTGGTCGGACCCGGTGTCGGGACGGGCTCGGCCGGCCCACCCTGGGCACGGCACGCGTTCACCGGTGCGGTCGACCCGATGCACCTGGGCCCGCTCGCGATCGGGTTCCTCGTGGCCGGCGTCGTGGTGCTCCCGTGGCGCTGGCGGTGGCCACGGTCGGTGCTGCTCCTGACCCTCGCGACCACGATCGGCTACGCCCTCGTCGTGAGTCCGCGCGGGCCGTTCGTCGCCGCGCTGACGATGGCGCTCGCCAACGCCTGGCTCCGCGGACACCGCTGGTGGGTCGTCGCCTCGGCGGCGCTCGCCGTCGTCGTGCTGCCGACCGCCGATGCCGTCCTCGGCCGCTCGTCCGTGCTCGACCTCAGCGCCGTGCTGCTCTGCATCGCCTGGGTCACCGTGACCATCGCCGTGTCCGAACTCGTCCGGGTCCGGCTCGAACGGGTCGCGGAACGCCGTCGTCAGCGCGCCGAGGCCGACCGGCGTCGGGCCGCCGACGAACGGGTGCGGATCGCCCGCGAGCTCCACGACTCGGTCGCCCACAGCATGTCCCTCATCAACCTCCAGGCCGGGGTCGCACTCCACCTCGGCGCCGACCTCCCGGACCAGACGCGGGACTCCCTCGCGAACATCCGCGACTCCAGCCGCGAGGCCCTCGTCGAACTCCGCACGATCCTCGGCGTGCTCCGCTCCGTCGACGGAACGCCCGACGGAACACCCGACGCAGCGCCCGACCGCGAGGGGGCGGAGCGCGCCCCGACCGCCGGCCTCGACCGCGTCGCCGACCTGGTGGAACGAGCGCGTGCCGCGGGCGTCGACGTCACCCTGGCCGTCGACGGCGACCGATCGGCGGTGCACGGCATCACGGACCGGAACGCGTTCCGCATCGTGCAAGAGTCGGTGACGAACGTCATGAAGCACGCCCCCGGACACCGGGCCGACGTGTCGATCTCGATCGGCCAGGACGTCGTGGACCTCGTCGTCGCCGACCGGCCGTCCCAGCCGCAGGTGGCCGACGTCGGCTCGACCGAGCCGCTCGCCCCGACCGGCAACGGGATCATCGGGATGCGCGAACGTGCGAACGCCGTCGACGGCACTCTGTCCGCCGGACCGACGACCGACGGCGGCTGGCGGGTGGCAGCGCGCCTCCCGGTGGTCGGCACCGACCCCGAGGACGCCCGATGACCACGGACAGCATCGCCCCGGACCCGATCCGCGTGCTCCTCGTCGACGACCAGGTGCTCGTCCGCGCCGGACTCCGCGCACTCGTCGACGCCGAACCCGGCATGACCGTCGTCGGCGAGGCGGGCGACGGCGACGCCGCGGTGGACGTCGCACGGCGGGAACGCCCCGACGTCGTCCTCATGGACATCCGGATGCCGGGCACCGACGGACTCGTGGCGACGCAACGGATCTCGGCCGAGCCCGAACTCGGGGGCGTGCACGTGGTCATCCTCACCACCTTCGAGGAAGACGACTACGTGTTCGAGGCGATCCGCGGTGGCGCTGCCGGATTCCTCGTGAAGGACACCGAACCGGCCGAGCTGCTCCGGGCGATCCGGACCGTCGTCGCGGGGGAGTCCCTGCTCTCGCCCCGGGCGACCCGTTCCCTGGTCGAGGCGTACGCCACCCACGCGAAGCCGTCGTCCCTCGCGCCGGAGCTGGGCGTCCTGACCGACCGCGAGCGTCAGGTCATGCAGCTCGTGGCCGTCGGCATGACGAACGCCGAGATCGCCCAGCACCTCTTCGTCAGCCCGATGACCACGAAGACCCACGTCTCCCGGGCGATGATCAAGCTCGGCGCCCGCGACCGCGCCCAGCTCGTCGTCTTCGCCTACGAGACCGGCCTCGTGACCCCGGGCTGGCGCCCGTGATCAGCCTCCTCGCTGCAGGTATCACGAGTGATACCATCAACCGCATGGCCATGACGCTCCGACTCGACGACGACGAAGCGAGCGCGCTGCGGAAGCGCGCCGATCTCGAAGAGCGCTCGATGCAGGAGATCGCCCGGGCCGCGATCCGTGAGTACATCGAGCACCACAGCCGGAGCGACCTGATCGACAGCATCCTCGACCGCGAACTCCCGCGGTACGCCGAGGCGCTGGAACGGCTCGGTCGGTGATCCACCTCACCACCGACGAAGCGCTGCACATCGCTCGTCGGACGCTCGGCGACGGATTCCTCCTCCGCGATGTCGGGTTGCTCGAAGCCGCCGTCGCGCGGCCGGCGACATCGGTCGGCGGTGCTGATGCCTACCCGACCATCGTCGAGAAGGCCGCGGCGCTCGTGCACTCGGCGGTGCGGAACCACGCCCTCGTCGACGGCAACAAGCGCGTCGGGCTCATGCTCCTCGTCGTCTTCCTCAGCGTGAACGGACGGCGGCTGACCGCGACGAACGACCAGGCGTACGAGTTCATCGTCGCCATCGCGGAGGGGCGCCTCGACGCAGTGCCCGAGATCGCCCGAGCGCTCTCCGAGCTCGTCGAGTCCGCCGACTGACCGGACCCGTGGCAACGGACGGCAACGACTGCCGGACCGCCGCACCCCGAGTTGCATGGACCCCATGTCCTTCACCGGATTCGGCGTCGTCGCCGGAGCAGCACTGACCGAGGCCGTCCGTCGCGCGGGCGCCGACCACGTGGAGCCGACGATCGCCGGCAACCTGGCGATCCGGCCGAACGGCCACGACGGCGGCCACGGCCACGGCGGCGGCTGGGTGCTCGACGACGGCTACACCGGCGACCGTTTCCCGTCCTTCGCGATCCTCGTCCCCGGTGACCTCCCGCTGCTGACCGCCGACCCCGACGCGGTCCGGGACTACTTCGAGGCCGTCCTCCCGATCGTCCACTCCGTCGCCGACCCGGGCGCGAAGATCGTGTTCGGCTCGGGGACCGCACGCACGGCACCCGACGGCATGCCCGAGACCGAGGCCCACCGCCGCTTCGCCGAGGTGCTCCGCACAGCCCGGGACACCGCCGCGGCGAACGACCTCCGCATCGTGCTCGAGCCGCTGAGCCGTTCGGAGACGAACGTCCTGCACTCCGTCGCCGAGACCGTCCGGTTCCTGGACGACGCGGCCGTCAACGGGGTGGATGTCGTCGCCGACCTGTTCCACATCCGGAACGAGGGGGAGTCGCTCGACGTCCTCCGGGAGCACGGCGCCCGCATCGGCCACGTGCACGTCAGCGATCGCGACCGTCGCCCGCTCGGTGCCGAGGGCGGCGACGACGTCTGGCGTGACTTCCTCGCGGCCGTGCACGACGGCGGCTACCGCGGCTCGGTCTCGCTGGAGTGCAACTGGTCCCCGACTCCGGACGCGGCCGAGGCCGAGATCCGGCGGTCCCTCGACCTCCTCCGAGGATCGGGTGCCGAACTCATGTGACACAGATCCGCACGGTGCGAGGTTCCGTGCTGCGTGCGACGCCGCGAGCGTCCCACCGAGCACGGAACCTCGCACACAGCGGCCCGGCCCGGAGCCGCCGCCTCAGAGCTTGAACGTCGCCCTCGGGATGTCCGACACGATCCGACGCGCCGTCCGCACCGCGTCCTCCTCGGACAGCTCGTGCGTGACCACGAGCGACGCCAGGTAGGCCGCGTCCGCTCGGCGAGCCATGTCGTGCCGCGCCGGGATCGAGCAGTACGCCCGGGTGTCGTCGATGAACCCCGAGGTCTTCGTGAACGACGCCGAGTCGGTGATGGCCGCCCGGTACCGGCCGATCGCCGCGGGGGTGTCGATGAACCACCAGGGAGCGCCGGCGTACACGGCGGGGTAGAAGCCGGCGAGCGGGCCGATCTCGCGGGAGAACACGGTCTCGTCGACGGTGAAGAGCACGAGGTGGAACCCCGGCGCGGTCCCGAACGACTCGAGCAGCGGCCGCAGCGGTTCGGTGAAGGACCCGACCGCGGGCAGGTCGTGCCCGGTGTCCGGCCCGAAGCGCTCGAGCGTGGGGGCGTGGTGGTTCCGCAGCACACCGGGGTGGAGCTGCATGACGAGACCGTCCTCGACGCTCATCTCGGCCCACCGGTAGAGCATGTCGTGGCGGTACGCGACGGCCTCCGACGCGGTCACAGCGGACGGACCCTGCATCGCGGCCGCGTGGATCCGCGAGCGCTCCGAGGCCGACAGCGGCGTCGACCCGGCGTCGAGGACCCCGGTGTCCGTGGCGGTGGCACCGTGCTGGATGAAGTACTGGCGACGTGCGCGCAGAGCCGCCAACAGCCCGTCGTGGCTTCCCGTGTCGATGCCGGCGGCCTCACCGATCGACGCGACCACGTGCCTCCAGTCCGACCCCGACGGGTCGAACACGGCGTCCGCGCGGAACGTGGGGACCACCCGGCCGGTGAAGGTGGGGTCGGCGGCGAGCCGCGCGTGCGCGGCGAGGTCGGCGGTGGGCGCGTCCGTGGTCGCGAGGACCTCGATGCCGAAGGCGTCGAACAGGGCGCGCGGACGGAACGCGGGCGTGGTGAGGAGCTCGGCGATGTGGTCGTACTGGGCGTCCGCGTTCGCGGCCGACGGCTGCTCCGTCAGTCCGAAGACGTCGTGCAGCTCCGTCTCGAACCAGTAGCGGACGGGGGTGCCGAGGAAGTCGTCCCAGTGCTCGGCCAGGTTCCGCCAGATGGATCGTCCTGGAGGCACGGTGCCGGTTCCCGACAGGTCGACACGACCCAGCGCCTCCAGTCCGACACCGTTCGCGTGCAGGAGCCGCAGGACGTAGTGGTCCGGCGTGATGAGCAGCGACGCGGGGTCCTCGAACGGTTGGTCGTCCGCGATGAGGGCGGCGTCGACGTGCCCGTGGGGGGAGATGATCGGCGCGTCCTTGACGGCGTCGTAGACCGTGCGGGCGACCGCTCGCGCTCCCGGGTCGGCTGCGAAGAGCCGGTCCGGGTGCGGGGCGAGCGGCGTGGCGGTGGTGGTCTGGGTCATCGTCGACTCCTTCATGACGCGTGGGGGACGGGTGCGGGACCGGTGGACTCGCGGACGGTGAGGTGGGTCGGCAGCGCGACCGCGCTGCTCATGTGCTCGCCGGGCAGTTCGTCGGCGGGGATCGCGCCGAGCCGGCCGAGGAGCATCCGGATCGCGACCCGGCCGGCCCGCTCGATCGGCGAGGTCATCGTGGTGAGCGGCGGGTTGCAGAAGTCGGCGCCGAAGATGTCGTCGCAGCCGACGATGCTCATGTCCTCGGGGACGCGGACGCCCCGCTCCCGGAGTCGGGCGAGCATGCCGATCGCGATCAGGTCGTTGAACGCGATGCAGGCGGTGGCACCGGCGTGCACCGCGGCGTCGGCGGCCGCTGCTCCGGAATCGACGAACGGCGCGTGCGGCCCGACGCGGCCGACCCGCACACCGAGGCGCTTGGCGACGCGGACGAGGGCCTTCCACCGGCGTTCGTTCGACCACGAGCTGTCCGGGCCGGCGACGTAGAGGATGTCCCGGTGGCCGAGGGACACCAGGTGCTGCACGGCCTGCTCGACCCCGCCGGGGGTGTCGATCAGCACGGAGGGGACCCCGGCGGGCCGGCGGTTCACCACGACGAGCGGGGTGCGTTCGGCGAACCGGGCGATCTGCGCGTCGGACAGTCGCGACGCGGTGAGCACGGCCCCGTCGGCCTTCCCGGCGATCGCGCTGAGGGCGGCCATCTCGGCGTCGGCGGACTCCTCGGTGTCGACGAGGAGCTGCGTCCACCCGGCACCGGCGAGCTGGTGCTGCGTCCCGCGGATGACGTCGAAGTAGAAGGGGTTCGTGATGTCGGACACGAGCACGGCGACCGCGCGGGTCCGGCCGGACGTGAGCGCCCGGGCCTGCGAGTTCGGGACGTAGCCGAGTTCCCGGGCGGCCTGCTGGATGCGCTGTTGCGTCGCCTGGTTCACACGGTCGGGCAGGGAGAGCGCCCGGGACACCGTGGACGGCGCCACACCGGTGGCGTCGGCGATGTCGCGGATGGTCACCCGCCGAGCGGTGTCGGTGTCGGTCACGCTTCCTCCGTCGTCCGGCCTGCGCCTCGGTGCGCCGGTGCGGTCTGCCGGTGCCTCGGTGCGCCGGTGCAGCGAACGTAAACCGGTCTGGCAACAAGTGGCAACCGATTGCCGCATGTTGCCAACCGCGCGACAGTGGGTCGACCGGGCAGTGCCGCCCGGAGGAGGTCTCGAGGAGGAAACCCCCGTGAAGACGCGAAGACTTCATGCCCGCACCGTGATCGGTGCCGCGGCCGTGGTCGCCCTCGCTGCGCTGTCCCTCCAGGGATGCGCCGTGGTGAACGGCAGCGGCGACGACCCGAACACCCTCCGCGTCATGATGGGCGCGGACACCACCTACCCCAAGGAACGCAAGCAGTGGCAGCAGGACGTCGCCGCTGAGTTCAAGCGCACCACCGGTGCGAACGTCCAGTGGGAGACGTACTCGTCCGCCCAGGAGGAGCTCACCGCCATCCAGACCAGCGTCATCTCGGGGCAGGGTCCGGATGTGTACGCGATCGGCAGCACGTTCACGCCGACCGCGTACGCCACCGGCGCCTTCGTCGAGATGGGCTCGAAGGAGTGGAAGGCCGTCGGGGGCAAGGACCAGTTCGACCCCGCGTCCTTCGGGATCTCCGGACCGAGCACCTCGAAGCAGATCGGCATCCCGTTCGCCAGCCGACCGTTCGTGATGGCGGTGAACAAGGACCTGCTCGCCGACGCGGGGATCACGGAGATGCCCACGACCTGGGACCAGCTGACCGAGGACGCGAAGGCCACCACCACGGGCGGCCGGCACGGCCTGGCGATCGCCTACGCCGACGGCTTCGACCCGTGGAAGTTCGTCTGGGGCATGGCGCAGAACGCCGGCAACACGATCGTCTCGAAGGACGGCAAGGCGGAGATCGACTCGAATGCCGTCGAGAACGCCTACCGCACCTACTTCGACTGGGTCACCAAGGACGGCGTCGTCGACAAGGCCGCGATCGGGTGGAACAACGCCCAGGCCCTCGCGCAGTTCACCGAGGGCAAGGCGGCGTTCTTCCCGATGACGACCACCACCGCGATCAACTCGTTCAAGAACACCCCCGTCGACGGCAAGTACGAGTTCGCACTCCTGCCGACGGTGCCCCCGGGAGCCACGTCGCGTCCATCCGGCGGCATCGAGGCGGCGAGCATCCTCTCCGGCGACAACTGGGTCGTGGCCGACTACGGCAAGAAGCAGGACCTGTCGTTCGACTTCATCAAGCAGCTCAGCACGCCGAAGGCGCAGCTCGAGTACTACAAGCTCTTCGGCAACCTGCCGACGAACTCCGACGCCGCGGCCGAACTCGCGGCGGCGAACCCCCAGCTCAAGCCGATCATCGACGCCGGCAAGCTCTCGAAGCCGACCGCCTTCACCGGTGCCTGGTCGGACATCCAACTCTCCCTCGTGGACGTCGTCGTGCAGTCCATCCCGTCGCTCAAGAGCGGCGAGGTCACCGACGACCAGCTCCGGAAGCGTCTGCAGGACGCCCAGAAGGACGCCCAGTCCACGCTCGACCGGCAGAAGAACGGAGGCCTGTGATGACGCAGGTCCAGACCCCCGCGCCGCGCGCGACCGAGTCGCGTGACCGCGAGGTCCGTCCGCACGGCACGACCCCGCTGTACAAGCGGGAGCGTCCCCTCTGGATGCTCCTGCCCGGCGGCGTCCTCATGCTCGCCGTCATCGTGGTGCCGCTCCTCGTGGGCTTCTACATCGCGATGCTCGACCTCGACCAGTACACGCTCCGCCAGTGGTTCAGCGCCCCGTTCGTCGGGTTCGCGAACTTCGCCGAGGCGTTCACCGACTCGCCCCTGCTCCACTCGATCTGGATCTCGGTGTCCATCTCGGTGCTCGTCACCGCGGTCACCGTCCCGATCGGCGTCGCCGCGGCGATCTCGACGCAGAACCGGTTCCCCGGTCGCGGCCTCGTCCGGTCGATCTACCTCATCCCGTACGTGCTCCCCGCGTTCGTCGTCGGCACGTTCTTCCGGACGATGCTCCAGCCGCAGGGCGTCGTGAACTCGATCCTGCACACCGACGTGCTCTGGCTGAACGGCTCCGCGTCGTACTGGGCGCTCGCCGGCGTGATGATCTGGACGAGCTGGCCGTTCGTCTACCTGCTCTCCCTCGCCGGACTGCAGGCGGTCGACAACGAGGTGCACGAGGCCGCCGCACTCGACGGGGTGACCTGGTGGGCGAAGCTCCGCTACATCATCTTCCCGTACCTGCGCGGACCCCTGAGCCTCGCGGTGATCATCGCGATCCTGCACAACATCAACAACTTCACCCTCCCGTTCGTGCTGTTCGGCATCCCGCTGCCGTCGAGCGTCGAGGTGATGCCCGTCCTCACGTACATCGCGAGCTTCCAGTCGTTCCGCTTCGGCCTGTCCGCGGCGATGGCGATCTGCTCCCTCGTGATCGTCGCGATCCCGCTGTTCGTCTACCTGCGGGCCGTGAAGCTCGACACCGGTGACGACGCGGGCCCCGACCGCAAGCAGCGTCGTGCCGACCGGCGCACCCTCGCGGCAGCGACCCCGGCCGCTGCCGCCGACATCGACGGAGCCCGAGCATGAGCGCCTTCACCACCTCCACGCGGACCCGCCCCACGGCGACGCTGACCGAGAGCATCACCGCCGGCGACCGCGGCCGTCGGCACAAGCGCCCGTACGACACCGACGTCACCCGGCTCCTGCCGCGCTGGCTGCTCATCCTCGTGATCGCGGTGATCATCGCGTTCATCGCCGTCCCCGTGCTCTACATCCTGTTCGGGTCGGTCAACTCCGACGTCGCGGTCGCCCGGGGCGAGTACTTCCCCTCGGAGTTCACGCTCGCGAACTACGTGGACATCTGGTCGACGGTCGCACTCGGCGAGGGGCTCGTGAACTCGATGCTCACCGCCGGTGCCGTCGCCGTCGCGAGTGCGGCGCTCGCCGTCTCCACCGCGTACGTGCTGGTCCGGTTCCGCTTCCTCGGACGCCTGACGTTCCTCCGCGGCCTGCTCGCGCTGCAGTCGATCCCCGGCACGCTCCTGCTCCTGCCCGTGTTCGTGGTGTTCTCGAACATCGCGAGCGCCACCGGCGTGCAGATCATCGGCACCCGCTGGGGACTGTTCGTCACCTACCTGACGTTCGCCCTACCGTTCTCGACGTGGGTGATGGTCACGTACCTGCGCGGCCTGCCGAAGGAACTCGAGGAGGCCGCCCGCATCGACGGCGCGTCCAGCACCAAGATCCTCACGAAGATCGTCCTGCCGCTCTCGTGGCCCGGCATCGTCGTGTCGGCGATCTTCGCCTTCCTGCTCGGCTGGAACGACGTCCTGTTCTCGACGATCATGACGACCCCCAACACCCGCACGGTGGCGGTCGTCCTGCAGGTCCTCGGCACCACGCAGGAGGGCGGCGCCGTCCCGATCTACGGCCAGATGATGGCCGCCTCGATCGTCTGCGCGGTTCCGGTCGTGGCGCTCTACCTGATCTTCCAGCGCTACCTGGTCGGCGGTCTCACCGCCGGCTCCGTCAAGTAGCGCTGTGCAGTCTGCCGACTTGTCCACAGACTGCCTGGAGGCGCGGTGCCAGCCCGCCCCGCGCCTCCAGGCTGGTCGCATGAAGGGAATGCAATGACCCAGCCCAGTTGGGAACTCTCCGGTTTCGGCGACGAGATCGACGCCGATCCGGCGATCCAGGTCGCGGTGCTGCAGGCGCTCGGCGCCAGCGCCATCGAGGTCCGCAGCGCGTGGGGGGTGAACGTCGTCGACCTCGACGAGGACCAGCTCGCCGGCCTGCACCGTCTGTTCGAGGACCGCGGGCAGACCGTGTCCGCCATCGCCTCGCCGATCGGCAAGGTGTCGGTCGACGAACCCGTCGAGCACGAGGTCGGACGCCTCGGCCGCGCGATCGTCGCCGCGCACGCCCTCGGCACCACGAACATCCGGATCTTCTCGTTCTACTTCGAGGGCCGGCAGCCCGAAGCCGTCCGCGACGACGTCCTCGTCCGGATGCGCGCCCTGGCCGACCTCGCCGAGCGCGAGGGCGTCACGCTGCTGCACGAGAACGAGAAGGACATCTACGGCGACGTCCCCTCACGCGTGCTCGACATCGTCGAGAGCGTCGGCTCGCCCGCGCTCCGACTCGCCTGGGACAACGCGAACTACGTCCAGTGCGGCGTCAAGCCGTTCACCGACGGATGGGCACAGCTCGCGCCGTACGTCGACTACCTGCAGGTCAAGGACGCCCTCGCCGCCGACTCGTCGGTGGTCCCCGCGGGTGAGGGCGACGGCGAACTGCTGCAGACCCTCACCGCGCTGCGCGACGCCGGGTACTCCGGCTACGCCTCGCTCGAGCCGCACCTCAGCGACTTCACCCACCTCGGCGGATTCTCCGGCCCCGCGGCGTTCGGCCGCGCCGGTCGTGCCCTCCGGAAGCTCACCGACCAGATCGGAGTCACCCTGCGATGACCGAACCCACCCCGCTCAAGCTCGCCGTCGTCGGCGCCGGCGTCATCGGACGCCACCACGCCAAGGTCGCCGTCCACCACCCGGACCTGCAGGTCGTCGCCCTCGTCGACGCGATCCCCGCAGCGGCCACGAGCGCCGCCGACGAGATCGAGGCGATGGGCGTCACCCGCCCCATCACGACGTCCACCATCGAGGAAGCGATCGCGCAGACCGACATCGACGTCGTCGCGATCTGCTCGCCGTCCGGCATGCACGTCCAGCTGGCCGAAGCCGCCCTCGCCGCCGGCAAGCACGTCGTCATCGAGAAGCCCCTCGACACCACGATGCCCCGCGCACGGCAGATCGCCGCACTCGCCGCCTCCGCACGAGCGCGCGGACTGGTGACGAGCGTCATCAGCCAGCACCGATTCGACCCGGCCTCCGCCGCCGTTGCAGCAGCCGCCCACGACGGCGGGTTCGGCACCGTGACCTCCGGCCTCGCGAGCGTCGCCTGGTACCGCTCGCAGGGCTACTACGACTCCGGCGACTGGCGCGGCACCTGGGCGCTCGACGGCGGCGGCGCGGTGATGAACCAGGGCGTGCACACCGTCGACCTGCTCGTCTGGGCGCTCGGCCGTCCGGTCGAGATCTCGGCGCAGACCGGCCTGCTCGCGCACGACCGGATCGAGGTCGAGGACACTGCGGTCGCCACCGTCCGGTTCGCCGGGGGAGCGCTCGGCGTCATCCACTGCACGACCGCCGCGTACCCGGGCCTCTCCGCCCGCTACGCCGTCTACGGCACGCACGGGTCCGCGATCGTCGACGACGACCGCCTGGCGTACTTCCACATCGCCCCCGACGCGGCGACGCTCGAGTCCGCGTCCACCACCGCGAACGCCACGGCCGTCGCCGGCGCGGTCGACCAGAAGGACGAGGTCGTCCCGCCGGAGCACGTCGTCGGCGGTCCGGCCGAACCCGACCACTTCGCCGCCGGTCACGCGCGGCAGTACACCGACATCGTCGCGGCGATCCGCGACGGCCGCGAACCCGGCGTCACGGTCGACGCGGCCCTCGTGTCCCTCGCCACCGTCCGCGGCCTCTACATCAGCGCGACACTCGGCAAGCCCGTCCGGATCGACGACGTGATCGAGGGCGCGTACGACGACGTCGTCCCCGTCGTCGGCGCACACGCAGCAGAAGGAGCCACCCGATGAAGTTCTCCGTGTTCACCGCCTCCACCCCCGACTGGACCCCGTCACAGGCCGCGCAGACACTCGCCGAGCAGGGCTGGGACGGCATCGAATGGCGCATCGTCGACGACCGTCCGGCCTCCGGCGAGACGGTGCCCGCCGGGCGCTCGTTCTGGGCCGGCAACAACTCCACGTGGCAGTTCACCGGCATCGAGGACCAGGTCGGCGAGATCGCCCGCACCACCGACGCCGCCGGGCTGGAGTACTCCGGCATCGGCGGGTACCAGCAGGCGTCGAACCGTGACGGCGTCGACACCATGCTCCGCGTCACGAGCGAGCTCGGCGCCCGCCAGGTCCGCGTCTCGATGCCGATGTACCGGCAGGAGAAGGAGCGCACCGGCGAGACCTACACGCAGATCTTCGACCGCACCCGGGCGGACCTCGAGTGGGCCGTCTCCCGTGCGACGGAGCTGGGCGTGAAGGCGCTCGTCGAGCTGCACCACATGACGATCACGCCCTCGGCGTCGGCGGCGCTCCGGCTCGTCGACGGCCTCGACCCGGAGCACGTCGGCGTCATCCACGACCTCGGCAACCTCGTGATCGAGGGGTACGAGGACCACCTCGCCGCGTTCGAGCTCCTCGGCCCGTACCTCGCCCACGCGCACGTGAAGAACGCCCGCTGGGTCGACACCGGCGACACCCGGGCCGACGGCAGCACGATCTGGCAGAACGAGTGGGCACCGCTGCGCACCGGCCAGGCGTCCGTCTCCGAGTACCTCGACGCGCTCCGCCAGGTCGGCTACGACGGCTGGGTCACGATCGAGGACTTCTCCACCGACCTCCCGCTCGAGGCCCGCACCGCCGACAACCTGGCGTACCTGCGGTCCCTCGTCCCGGTGTCGGCATGACCGATCGCCGACCCGGCATCGTGCACCTCGGGGTGGGTGCGTTCGCGCGCGCCCACCCCGCCTGGTACACGGCGCACGCCGACGGCGAGCCCTGGGGCATCACCGCCTTCACCGGACGCTCGCCGGACACGGCCGACGCGCTGCAGGTCCAGGGGTGCCGGTACACGCTCGTCACCCGGGCCGCCTCGGGCGACGACGCCGAGGTGGTCGACACGATCGTGGCCGCCCACCCGGGCAGCGACTCCTCGACCTGGAGGCACGTGGTCGCGTCCCCGGAGACCACGATCGTCACGCTGACGGTCACCGAGCAGGGCTACCGGTCCGGTTCCGACGTCCCGGCCCGCCTGGTCGAGGGGCTCGAAGCCCGCCGCGCCGCGGGGTCGGGGCGCATCGCGCTCGTCAGCCTCGACAACCTGACCCACAACGGCGACGTGCTCCGTGACGCGGTGACGTCCGCCGTGTCCGACCCGGCGCTGCAGGACTGGGTCGACGCGAACGTCTCGTTCCCCTCGTCGATGGTCGACCGGATCACCCCGGCCACGACCGACGACGACGTGGCGGCGCTGGCGGAGCTCCCCGGTGCGCTCGACGGCGACCGGGTGCCCGTGGTCACCGAACCGTTCGCGGAGTGGGTGCTCGAGGACGGCTTCGCGGGGATCGACCGTCCGGCGTGGGAGACCGCCGGCGTCCGCATCGTCGACGACGTCACCCCGTACGAGCAGCGGAAGCTGTGGCTCCTGAACGGGTCCCACTCACTGCTGGCGTACCTCGGTCTGCAGCTCGGCCACGACACGGTCGCCTCCGCGATGGGCGACCCCGTCTGCCGGGCGGCCGTCGAGCAGCTCTGGGACGAAGCGGCGCTCGAGCTCCCGCTGCCCGCGGCCGAGGTCGCCGCGGCGCGCGACGCCCTGGTCGACCGGTTCGCGAACCCCCGGATCCGGCACACCCTCCGGCAGATCGCCGCCGGCGGCTCCGAGAAGCTCCCCGTCCGCGTGGTCGACGTGCTCCGGCGCCGGCTGGACCGCGACCCGTCCGCGGGCATCGGTCCCGGTGCCGCGACCGCCATCGCGGCGTGGTGGCTGCACCTGACCGAGCAGCCCGACCTGGTGAGCGACGACGGAGCCCCCGGGGCAGACTCGGACGTGCACGACGTGCTGCGCGTCATCGCCACCGACCTCGACACCACCCCCGTCGTCGCGGCGATCACCGCCGCGGCCGACCGCATCCGTGCCGCGCGGGACACCGCGGAGCGCACGAGAACCGACGAAGGAGTCCACGCATGACCGACACCACGACGAACCCCGCGACCCCGGTGCCGGGTGCGACCGACGCCGGCGCGGCGACCGATCCGACCGCCGGACGTCCGGACACGTGGGCGTCGGCCGACCGTGGGCAGCTGATCGACCGCGCCGAGGTCATCGTCACGAGCCCGAACCGCAACTTCGTGACGCTGAAGCTCACCACCGCCGACGGCGTCACCGGGCTGGGCGACGCCACCCTGAACGGTCGTGAGCTCGCCGTCGCCACCTACCTGTCCGAGCACGTCGTGCCGCTGCTGGTCGGCCGCGACGCGAGCCGGATCGAGGACGCCTGGCAGTTCCTCTACCGCTCGTCGTACTGGCGGCGGGGTCCGGTCACCATGGCCGCGATCGCCGCGGTGGACATGGCGCTCTGGGACATCAAGGGCAAGGTCGCGGGAATGCCCGTGTACCAGCTGCTCGGCGGCGCCTCCCGGACCGGGCTGATGGCGTACGGCCACGCCTCGGGCAAGGAGCTGCCGGAGCTGTTCGACTCCATCCGTGAGCACCAGTCCGAGGGCTACCGTTCGATCCGCGTGCAGACGGGCGTCCCCGGCCTCGAGTCGATCTACGGCATCGCGTCGAACAAGACGACGACGGGGAACGAGGGCGTCCGCTACGACTTCGAGCCCGCGCAGCGCGGTGCGTTCCCCGCGATGGAGGACTGGGACACCCGGGCGTACTTGCGCCACGTGCCCACCGTGTTCGAGGCCGTCCGGAACGAGTTCGGCCCCGAACTGCCCCTGCTGCACGACGGCCACCACCGGATGACCCCGCTGCAGGCGGCGAAGCTCGGCAAGTCGCTCGAGCCGTACGACCTGTTCTGGCTCGAGGACTGCACCCCGGCCGAGAACCAGGAGGCCCTGAAGCTCGTCCGGCAGCACACCACGACGCCGCTCGCGATCGGCGAGGTCTTCAACACGATCTGGGACTTCAAGGACATCATCCGCGACCAGCTCATCGACTACGTCCGCGGTGCCGTGACCCACATGGGCGGCATCTCCCCGCTCAAGAAGACGATGGACTACGCCGCGATGTACCAGATCAAGTCCGGGTTCCACGGGCCGACCGACATCTCGCCGGTGGGCCTCGCGGCGCAGATGCACCTCGGGCTGGCGATCCACAACTTCGGCATCCAGGAGTACATGCAGCACGGCCCGAAGACGAACCAGGTGTTCCGGCAGACCTTCACCTTCACCGACGGGTACCTGCACCCCGGCGACGAGCCGGGCCTCGGGGTCTCGCTCGACGTCGACGAGGCGGGCAAGTACCCCTACGAGCAGGCGTACCTGCCCTTCAACCGCCTCGCCGACGGCACCGTCCACGACTGGTAGCGGGCAAGCTGGGCCGCATGGGGTTCGCGGACGTGGCGAGGGAACTGCTCCTCGTCGCGCCCGCGGACTTCGTCGCCGAGCGGACGGCTCGTCAGCGGGCGGTCCGGAAGGACGACCGTGCCCTCGCGACGGCGATCGGCGGCCTCCGGAAGCCGGCGCCGGCCGCCTGGGTCATCGACCTGCTGGCGCACGAGGGCGCACTGGACGAGGCCGTCGACCTCGGACCCGCCATCCGCCAGGCACAGGCGGACGCCGACCCGACCGTCATCCGGAAGCTCCGGCGTCAGCGAGCGGGCGTGGTCGACGCGCTCACGCAGGCCGGTGCCGACCTCGCGTCCGATGCCGGGCACCCGGTGACACCGGCCGTGCTCGACCAGGTGCGGGCGACGATCGAGGCCGCGATGGCGGACCCGCACGCCGGTGCCGCGGTGCGCTCCGGGCTCCTCGTCCGCGCGCTCGAGAGCGCCGGGTTCGACGACGTGGACCTCGACGGGGCGCTCGCCGATCCCGATGCGGTGCCCGATGCGTGGTCGGGGAGCGGCGCGGCGCCGATCCCCATCACGGAGGGGAGACGCGCGGCGGAGACGACCCGCGCCCCCCGGAAACCCGACCGCAAGCCCGAACGCAAGCCGGGCCACAAGCCCGAACGTAAGCCGGACCGCGAGCCGGACCGCGAGCCGGACCGCGAGCCCGAGCCTGCCCGGGACTCCTCACGCGAGACCGACCCGGCCGCCGAACGCCGCGCAGCGCGCGAGGCCGAGACGGCCGCACGGACGGACTCCCGCGACGCCGACGCCGCACTCGACGCGGCCGAGGACGCCCTCGCGACCGCCGAGGCCCGCCGGACCGACCTCGAACGCCAGCTCGCCGACGCCACGGCCGAGGTCACGCGACTCGGGCACGCCCGTGACGATGCCGAGACCACGAGCGACCGAGCCCGCGAAATCCTCGCGGCCGCCCAGCAACACCGACGCGAGGTCGGCCGCTGACCACTGGCCGAGCCTCATCCACTCGGATGAAAGCCGCCTCCAGCGCTCGCTCCCCGCCGGACACCGCCCCTACGCTCGGCCGCATGCGCTTCTTCCTCCGTCGCCGTGCACGGCACCTCGTCGCCCCGATCGCCGGGGCCGTCTACCTCGTGCTGTGGCTCGTCGCCGAGGCCAGCCGCACGGACGCCGACCACGTCGTCGTCCTCGTCGCCTTCGCGGTCGCGATCGGGCTCGCGGCCTGGATGCCGGCGACCGCGCTCGGGATGATCGCCGGTGTGCCACTGCTGCAGGCGCTGCGGCTGCTCGCGCGCCCCGATGCGACGGTCTGGCCCGAGTACCTCGCGATCGCGATCGTCGCCGGCATCGTGGGGGCGGGACGCTCCGACCTCCTGCGGTGGCTCGCGATCCCGGCGCTCGGCGTCGGCAGCGCTGCCGCTGCCTGGGCGATGGTGGTCGCCTCCGCGGCGGACCAGGACGTGTGGGCGACCTGGACGGGGTCCACCGCGGGCACCCGCTCGGACCTGGTGTTCCTCGCGCTGACCATCGCCGGCGGCAGCGGGATCGCCTGGGCGGTCGGCGTGGCGATCGGAGCGACGTGGCGGATCGGCCTCGCCCGGGTCCGCACGGCGCGGGCCGAGCACGAGACCGAGGTGACGAGCGCCGAGTTGCGGGCCGAGCAGGAGCGCGCGCGGATCGCCCGGGACGTGCACGACTCGCTGGCCCACTCGCTCGCCGTCGTGGTGTCGCAGGCGCAGGGGGCGGCGGCGATCGCGGTGCGGGACGAGCACGCTTCCCGGGCACTGCAGGACATCGCCGAGGTCAGTCGTTCCGCACTCGGCGACGTCCGGGCACTCGTCGAGCGGATCCAGGGCGCCGGACCCGACGCGCCGCACGGGCTGACGGATCTGCCCGACCTCGTCGCCGACATGCGCGAGCTCGGTATGGACGCCGTCCTCGAGGAGCACGGCGAGCCCGGTTTCCTCGCTCCGGCCGCGCAGGGCGCCGTGCACCGGATCGTGCAGGAGAGCCTGACCAACGCGCTCAAGCACCAGGGACGCACGGCGACCGTCCGGGTCGTCCTCGACTGGCGGGGCCCCGGGCTCGGCGTGGTCGTCACGTCGACGGGGGCGGTCCCGCTCGTCGTCGCGGACGGTCGCGGTTCCGGCATCGCGGGGATGCAGGAGCGGGCCCGACTGGTCGGCGGGTGGCTGCGGGCCGGGGCCGGCGACGAGGAGCACGAGTTCGTCGTCACCGCGTGGTTGCCCGTGGCGGTCGTCGGCGAGCTGGAGGCGGCCCGGTGACCCCGGTCCGCGTGGCGGTCGCCGACGACCAACGACTCTTCGCGTCGGGCATGCAGATGCTCCTGGACGCACAGCCCGACATGACCTGCGTGGGGACCGCGGGGGACGGTGCCGCGGCCCTGGAATTGTGCGCGTCCGTGCAGCCCGACGTCCTCCTGCTCGACCTGCGCATGCCGGTGCTGAACGGCATCGAGACGCTCGCCCGGCTGGCTGCGACCGGCGAGAACCGGCCCCGGGTGGTCGCCCTCACCACGATCCGCCGCGACGACGCGGTGCTCGCCGCACTCCGGGGCGGGGCGGCGGCGTTCCTCACGAAGGACGCGCTCCCGGACGTCGTGACCGCCACGATCCGCGACGTGCACGAGGGGCGCCCGGCGCCGACCGAGGCCGAGGCGCTCGACCTCCTGCGCGCCCAGGGCGTGCCCGTCGAGACGCACCGACGTGACGAGGTCCTCGACGCCCTGACCGCCCGCGAGCGGGAGGTCTTCCTGCTCGTCGCGAAGGGGCTCAGCAACCAGGAGATCGCCGCTGCCGTGTTCCTCAGCGAGGCGACCGTGAAGTCCCACGTGCGCGCGGTGCTCACGAAGCTCGGACTCCGGAACCGCATCCAGGTCGTCATCACCGCACACGAACGCGGCCTCGTCCGCGCCTAGGGGAACCATGCGACTCACCATCCGTGCCGCGAAGACCGGCACCCTCGCCCTCGTGCTCGTCGGACTCGGCGCCGGCGTCGTGCACGCCCTCCCCGAACCGGCGGACCGAGCGATCGAGCCGACCGTCGAGCGGGACGTCGCCACGTGGGCGATGCCGTTGGACGGCTGGGTCCAGCCGGGGTCGGACAAGGCCTCCTACGGCGAGGACCTCGTCATGCAGCCGTGCCTGCGGAAGGCGGGCATCGACTTCCCGCCGCCGTGGGCGACCATCGACGGCCTCGAAGCGGCCTCGGATGCGGCGGAGCCCCCCGAGCGCGGCAACCCGGCCCCGGCGCTGTCGTCGACCCGCCCGCTCGACGAGGACACCGCGCGGACGCGGGGCTACCACGCGCCGTCGACCGTCGGCGCGAACCGGGACGGCCGCCGCGCGTGGGGTGACGACCCGGAGCGGAACGCCGCCTTCGCCGACGCCTCGCAGTCCGCCGTCACACGCTGTTTCCGCCAGGCCGAACGCACCGTCGGGACCGCCGACGCGGACGGCAGCGTGCAGAGCGCCTCGATGACCGCGAAGCGTCTGACGTTCCTCGCCGGGACGGCCGCGCGGAACGACGAGACGGTCGTGACGGCAGCGGCGCGCTGGCGGACGTGCATGGCGGACGCCGCCGTCGCCGACCTGCCCGGAGCGCCGAGCGAGATGCCCTCGCAGTCGATGCGGATGGACTACGGCACGAACCTGGTGTCGACGCCGGTGCAGGACGCCGAGGTCGCGATCGCCGAGCGGGACGTCGCCTGCCAGGACTCGTCGGGCTACCGCGAGGCGCTGTACGACGCCGAGTGGCAGCGGCTTCTGCACGTGACGGCCTCGGACGCCGCGGTCCTGCGCGCGGCGGAGCCCGATCAACGCGAGGTCGACCGGCACCTCGACGAGTTCATCCGCGACCTGGCACCGGCGGCGCCGTCCGACGTGGACTGACCAGTACTCTGCGAGCGGCCCCGGAGCCCACATCGTTACCCAACAGTTGTCGTTCTTGACGGACTGCGTTGGAGCGGTCTAATCTCGGGCACCATGCTTCGGGCCGGCGATGGTCCGCCGGGTCCGCCCCGACGACAGCACCGGGCGGCCCGGGTACAGGACTCGCATCATCGCCGACGCAGCACCCCACCCGCAGCCACTGCGCGGGCGAGGTGCTGCACGGCGCGCGGCGCACCCCGGAGACATGCCGCGATGCCGGGTCGAGCACTCCGGGGCCCCTCCAGGAGAGACGACACATGTCGGAACCCCGCACCGCCCGCACCACCACCCTCACGCCGCCGAACGGCGTCACCGCACCCGAGTCCGGCACCGCCGCACCACCGCCGGCCGCCGCCGTCCGCGAGGGACTCCTCGCCCGCCTCGGCATCCCGCACCCGCTGCGCTGGGGCTTCCTCGGCGTCCTGGTCTTCATGACCGGCGACGGCATCGAGTCGAACTTCATCTCCCCGCACATCGCGGCGGCGCTCGGCTCCGGCGGGGTCGACAGCGCCGCGATGGTGATCGGCCTCTACGGCGTCGCGGTCCTCGTCGCGTCGTACTTCGCCGGAGTGCTGTCCGAGCTCTGGGGCCCGCGCCGGGTGATGACCATCGGCGCCGTGCTCTGGGTCGTGTTCCAGGTCGCGTTCCTCGCGGCGCTGCCCACCGGGTCGGTCGGCCTCATCGCGCTGACGTACTTCCTGCGGGGCCTCGGCTTCCCGCTGTTCGCGTTCTCGTTCCTCTGCTGGGTGAACCACACGGTCGCCCGCGAGCGGAACGCGACCGCCGTCGGCTGGTTCTACGTCGTGTTCACCGGCGGCCTGCCGACGCTCGGCTCGCTCATCGCGATCGGCACCATCCCCGCGTTCGGCGGCGGCCACACCGGGGAGACCTGGTCGATGGCGCTGTCGCTGCTCCTCGTCGCGGTCGGCTGGGCGATCGTCCGGTTCGGCGTGCACGAGCCCACCGGCCTCGGTCGGATCGCGCCGCGCTCGCACTCCGCTGCCCGGGTGATCGCGAGCGGCATCGAGGTCTGCGTCAAGCGCCCGAAGGTCCTGCTCGCGGTCCTCATCCGGCTCGTGAACACCGCCCCGGAGTTCGGCATGTTCGTGATCATGCCCGCGATCATCGGCACGGAGCTCGGTTGGGGCCAGTCGAAGTGGCTGACGATGACCGTGATCGTCTACGCCGGCAACATCCTGTTCAACGCGTTCTTCGGCGCCCTCGGCGACCGCATCGGCTGGATCCGCACCGTGAAGTGGTTCGGCATCGGCGCCTCGGCGATCGGCCTGCTCGCGTGGTGGTACGTCCCGCACCTCGTGCCGGCCGGCTCCGAGTGGGGCTTCTGGCTGGCGACCGCCGCCGGCACCGTCTTCGGCATCATGCTCGCCGGGTTCACGCCGATGGGCGCGATCGTCCCTGCCTTCGCCGGCGAGGAGCGCCGTGGCGCCGCGATGGCCATGTACGCCACCGCAGCGGGTGGTGCGACGTTCCTCGGCAACGCCGTCGTCAGCGCCGTGCTGCCCTGGGGCGGCCCCGGCGGCGTCGTCTGGACGTTCGTCGGCCTCTACGTGCTCGCGTTCGTGGTGCTGTCCTTCCTCAAGGTGCCGGAGGGCGCCGAAGCGGCGGGCCACTGACGCGACCACCTGCGTCCTGGAGGCGCGGTGCGGGCCCGCACCGCGCCTCCAGGCCGCCTGCGCCGACGTCCAGGGCACGGTGCGACACGCCCGGATCGGTCCTGCTAGACTCGGTGACTGACTTCGGCGAGGGCCGCGCATGCGCGGCCGTGATCGACGCGGTGGGAGACCCGGCCCAGCTTGGGAACGTTCCTCACGCGTGCACGCGTTCGAGTTGCAACACCACAGACCCCCACGATGCCGGCACCCCGGTGTCGTCCCCGAGACCAGGAGACACCATGGCCGACTACACCAAGCTCGCAGCGGAAGTCCGCACCAAGTTCGGCAAGGGCGCTGCTCGCAAGCTCCGTGCCGCCGACAAGATCCCCGCGGTCGTCTACGGCCACGGCACCGAGCCGAAGCACATCACGCTGCCCGGCCACGAGACCATGCTGCTCGTCCGTACCGCCAACGCGGTCGTCGACCTCGACATCGAGGGTGCGGCCCAGCTCGCCCTCGTCAAGGACGTTCAGCGTGACCCGGTGCGCCAGATCATCGAGCACATCGACCTCGTGGTCCTGCGCCGCGGCGAGAAGGTCACGGTCGACGTGCCCGTCGTCGTCGAGGGCGAGTCCTTCTCCGGCACCATCCACGTGCAGGACCTCAACACGGTCTCGCTCCTGGTGCTCGCCACCTCGATCCCCGAGCACGTCGTCGTCGACGTCGAGGGCCTCGAGGACGGCACGCAGATCCACGCCTCGCAGCTCCAGCTCCCCGAGGGCGCCGAGCTCGAGACCGACGCCGAGGCACTCGTCGTCGCGATCGTCACCCCGCGTGGCACCGCCGACGACGACGCCGCCGACGAGGCCGCTGCCGAGGCGGGCGCCGAGTCCGGCACCGAGGGCGGCTCCGCCCCGGCCGACTCCGAGTAACACCCCTCCACGGACATCTGGCCGACGCTGATGACAGGCAAGACGCTCGTCGTGGTCGGGCTCGGGAACCCCGGGCCCGGCTACGCGGGCAACCGTCACAACGTCGGCCAGATGGTCCTCGACGAACTCGCCGCTCGCATGGGCGCGACGTTCAAGAAGCACAAGACCCCGAACCAGGTCGCCGAGGGGCGCCTGGTTCCCGGGGGACCCCGCCTGGTGCTCGCCAAGCCCGGGTCGTTCATGAACACCTCGGGTGGCCCGGTCTCGAGCGTGCTCGGGTTCTACAGCGCCACCCCGGCCGACCTCGTCGTCGTGCACGACGAGCTGGACCTGCCGTTCGACACCGTCCGCCTGAAGGGCAGTGGCGGGCACGGCGGGCACAACGGCCTCCGCGACATCATCAAGGCAACGGGGACCAACGAGTTCACCCGCGTGCGGATCGGCATCGGCCGACCCCCCGGGCGCCAGGACCCCGCCGACTACGTGCTGCGTGACTTCTCGCCGACCGAGAAGAAGACGCTGCCGAACCTGCTGGCGGACGGCGCGGACGCGGTCGAGGCGATCGCGGACCTCGGGCTCCTCGCCGCGCAGCAGCGCGTGCACGCCCCGTCCTGAGCGGCGCTGCCCGGTGCCGTGCGTTCGCCGGTCGCGCACAGAGCGGCCGGTGTCAGTGGTGGCCGGTACCATCTCCTGAGTGACGATCTCGGGCATCATCCCTGCGCTCTCGCGCGCCTCCGCGTTCGATCGCGTCCTCCGCGCCGCACCCCGTGACGCCGACTTCTCGGTCGTCGACGGTCTGCGCGTGCCACTGCTCGGCGCCCTGCTGGCCGAACGCACCGGGCCACAGTGCGTCTTCGTGATCACGGCCACCGGGCGCGAGGCCGAGGCCGTCCGCGCATCGGTCGGCAGCTACCTCCCCGATGCCGAGGTCCTCGAGTTCCCCGCGTGGGAGACCCTGCCGCACGAACGGCTCAGCCCGAGCGCGCAGACCGTCGGCACGCGCATCGCGACCCTCCGGAAGCTCGCCGCGTGGCAGGACGCCCCCGTGGCCGAGCGCCGCACGACCGTGGTGGTGGCGAGCGTCCGGGCGGCGCTGCAGCCGATTGCGGGCAACCTCACCTCCCTCGCGCCGATCGCCCTCCGCACCGAGTCCCGCGGCAACGACCTCGGCACCATCGCCGGGCAGCTCGTGGACATGGCGTACGCCCGGGTGGACCTCGTCACCCGCCGCGGCGAGTTCGCCGTGCGCGGCGGCATCCTCGACGTCTTCCCGCCGACGGCCGACCACCCGGTCCGCGTCGACTTCTTCGGTGACGAGATCGAGGCGATCAAGGCCTTCTCCGTCGCCGACCAACGCACGACCGACGACGACCTCGGCTCCGTCGAGCTCACGGCCTCGCGCGAACTCCTGCTGAGCGACGACGTCCGGCAGCGGGCGCGCGAGATGCTGCACGAGTTCCCCAACCTCTCCCAGATGCTCGCGAAGATCGCCGAGGGGATCCCGGTCGAGGGCATGGAGTCCCTCGCCCCCGCGCTCGTGCAGGACCTCGTACCGGTCACGGACTACCTGCCGGACGACTCCGTCATCGCGGTGTTCTCGCCCGAGCGGGTGAGCGGCCGCGCGCACAGCCTCGCCGAGACGAACACCGAGTTCCTGCAGGCCGCCTGGAGCGCCGCGGTCGCGGGTGCACAGGCGCCGATCGACCTCGACGCCGGCAACTTCCTCACCGTCCAGCAGCTCAAGAACGGCCGCGGGCAGCGCACCTGGTGGACGGTCTCCCCGTTCGACTCCGGGCTGGACGAGGGCGACGCCGAGCGCGTGCTCACCGACGCCGAAGCCGTGGCCGAGGCGGGCGACTACATCCGCGTCCGGGCCGAGGCGATCCCGAGCTTCGCCGGCAGCGCGGACGGCGCGATCGCGCACGTGAAGCAGCTCACCGACGACGGGTGGGCCGTCGTGGTGACCGCCCAGGGCCAGGGGCTGGTCGAACGGGCGGTGCAGGTGCTCGCCGACGCGGGGGTCGCCGCCCGTGCTGAAACCGTCACCGCGCCTCCCGAGCCCGGCGTCGCCGTCGTCACGACCGCCACCGTCGAGCACGGCTTCGCCACCCCGGATCCGCGCATCGCGGTCCTCAGCGAGGCCGAGTTCTACGGCCGCAGCGTCCAGCAGGGCGCGCGCACCGTCAAGAAGCTCGCGAGCCGGCGGAAGAACGTCGTCGACCCGCTGCAGCTCAAGCCCGGCGATGTCGTCGTGCATGCCACGCACGGCATCGGGAAGTTCGTCGAGCTCGTCTCGCGCGAGGTGAGCTCCGGCGGCCGCAACGCGGTGAAGACCCAGCGCGAGTACCTCGTGCTCGAGTACGCGCCGTCGAAGCGCGGGTACCCGGGCGACAAGCTCTTCGTGCCCACCGACCAGCTCGACCAGCTCTCGCGGTACGTCGGGGGCGAGTCCCCGACCCTGTCGAAGATGGGCGGCTCGGACTGGGCCTCGGCGAAGTCGAAGGCGCGCAAGGCCGTCCGCGACATCGCCGTCGACCTCGTGAAGCTCTACTCCGCGCGGATGGCGTCGAAGGGGCACGCCTTCGGCCCGGACACCCCATGGCAGCGCGAGCTGGAAGAGGCGTTCCCGTTCGCCGAGACCGCCGACCAGCTCACCACCATCGACGAGATCAAGCGCGACATGGAGCGGCCGATCCCGATGGACCGCCTGCTCTCCGGCGACGTCGGCTACGGCAAGACCGAGGTCGCGATCCGTGCCGCGTTCAAGGCCGTGCAGGACGGCAAGCAGGTCGCGGTGCTCGTCCCCACGACGCTCCTCGTGCGCCAGCACATGGAGACCTTCCAGGAGCGCTTCGCCGGCTTCCCCGTGCACCTGCGCGCCCTCAGCCGGTTCCAGACCGAGAAGGAGTCGAAGGAGACGATCGCGGGCCTCGCCGACGGCACGGTCGACATCGTCATCGGCACCCACCGGATCCTGTCGCAGGGCATCCAGTTCAAGGACGTGGGCCTGGTCATCATCGACGAGGAACAGCGGTTCGGCGTCGAGCACAAGGACCAACTCAAGAAGCTCAAGACGAACGTCGACGTCCTGGCGATGTCCGCGACGCCGATCCCGCGCTCGCTCGAGATGGCCGTCACCGGCATCCGCGAGATGTCCACCCTCGCCACCCCACCCGAGGACCGCCACCCGATCCTCACCTTCGTCGGGCCGCAGTCCGACCTGCAGGTCGCCGCCGCCATCCGCCGCGAGCTCCTGCGCGAGGGGCAGGTGTTCTACGTGCACAACCGCGTGAAGGACATCCAGTCCGTCGCCGCGCACCTCGCCGAGATCGTCCCGGACGCCCGCATCGCCGTCGCGCACGGGCAGATGTCCGAGTCGACGCTCGAGCAGGTGATGGTCGACTTCTGGGAGCGCCGGTTCGACGTCCTCGTCTCGACCACCATCATCGAGACCGGCCTCGACATCGCGAACGCGAACACGCTCATCATCGACAAGGCGGACAAGTACGGGCTGTCGCAGCTGCACCAGCTGCGCGGTCGTGTCGGCCGAGGGCGTGAGCGCGGGTACGCGTACTTCCTCTACGACGCCGAGAAGCCCCTGTCCGAGACCGCGCAGGACCGCCTCGAGACCATCGCCGCGAACAACGAGCTCGGCGCGGGCATGCAGGTCGCCATGAAGGACCTCGAACTCCGCGGGGCGGGCAACCTGCTCGGCGGGGAGCAGTCCGGCCACATCGCGGGCGTCGGGTTCGACCTCTACCTGCGCATGATCGGCGAGGCCGTCTCGCAGTTCCGCGGGGACGTCGCCGAGGGGCAGACCGAGCTCCGGCTCGAGATCCCCGTCGACGCGCACATCCCGGACGACTACGTCGAGTCCGAGCGGCTCCGGCTCGAGGCGTACCAGAAGCTCTCCGCCGCCTCCGCCCCCGCGGCCCAGGCCGAGGGCATCGACATGGTCCTCGACGAGCTCACCGACCGGTACGGCCAGCCGCCGCAGGCCGTGCTCACCCTGGTCGAGGTCTCGCGCCTCCGCCGGATGGCGCAGCAGGTCGGGCTCTCCGACGTCGTCGTGATGGGGTCGAACCTGCGCGTCGCGGGCAAGGAGCTCGCCGACTCGGCGCAGGTGCGGCTCAAGCGGATGTTCCCGGGGGCCCGGTGGTTCCCGCAGCAGGACGCGGCGAGCATCCCGCTGCCGAAGCCGCACGGTGAGACCCTGCCGGACGCTGCGCTCATCCAGTGGGTGGAGAGCATCCTGACCGCCGTGTACGGGGCGTCGAAGGCGCCGGCGGAGACGCCGGCGGCGTAGTCGGGCGGGCTGGCGTCGCGCGCCTGCGTGGCGACGGTGCGCGCGCGGGCGGGCGCGTGCGGGCGTGCGCGCTGTTCGGTGCGGACTCGATGCGACGTTGTCGATGTCGTACGACAGCGACAACGTCGCCCGAGCGCGCGTGCAAGAGTGCGCGCGCGCAACGGACGACATCGTGGTCGTCGTACGACGGCGACGATGTCGTTCCGGGTCAGCACCCCGCGGGACTCGCACGGACCCGCGCGACCCCGCTACTCGGTCGCCTCGGCCTCGGAGAGCTCCCGCCGCGCCCGGTACCGCCGCGCCCGCAGGCTGACCACGACGGCGGAGGCCACGATCGCGATGCCCGAGCCGACGAGGACGGCGAGCACACCCTCGTCGAGGATCTCCTCGTTGCGGGCGAAGGCGAGCTCGTTCATGAGCAGCGAGACCGTGAACCCGATCCCGCCGAGCACCCCCACCGTGACGATCGACCAGAACGACAGCGTCGAGCGGCCGGGCGCCCGGAAGATCCGCGTCGCCACCGCCCCGAACAGCGTGATGCCGATCACCTTGCCGACCGGCAGCGCGAGCACCACCGCCCAGAAGGTCGGCGAGAGCTCCCCGATGCCGACGGCGGGCACCACCACCGCGGCCGACGCGAAGGCGAACACCGGCAGGACGATCGCGTTCGACCACGGCTCCACGTTGCCGTGCAGCGTGTGCCCGGGGCGGCGCGGTAGGACGAGCCCGAGCGCCACGCCCGCGATCGTCGCGTGCACGCCCGAGTGGTACACGAGCCACCACGTGAGGACACCGAGCACGACCATGCCCGCGATGACCCAGGCCTGGCCGGGACGCCCGGGGCGCAGGGCCTTGCCGAGCAGCCCGAAGAGCGCGAGCACGACGACGGCGCCGGCCAGCGCGAGGAAGTCGGTGTCGTGCGCGAACACGACGGCGATGATGATGATGGCGATGAGGTCGTCGAGCACCGCCAAGGCCAGCAGGAACACCCGGAGCGTCGAGGGCAGCCCGCGACCGAACATCGCCAGGACGCCGAGCGCGAAGGCGATGTCCGTCGCGGTCGGGATCGGCCACCCGTGCCCGTACGGCGTCCCCGTCGTCACGACGAGGTAGATGCCGGCCGGGACGAGCACCCCGCCGACCGCCGCGATGGCGGGGATGATCGCGGTCTTCGGGTTCGACAGCTCACCGGCGACGAGCTCGTGCTTCAGCTCGATCGCCACGAGCAGGAAGAACACCGCGAGCAGCCCGTCGCTGATCCAGTGCGACACCGAGAGGTCGAGTCCGACCGCACCCCACGGGGCGTGCACGTGCAGGAGGTGCTCGAGGCCGGGGCCGAGCGGCGAGTTCGCCACGACGAGCCCGAGGACCGCCGCGGTGAGGAGTGCGATGGCGCTGAAACGAGGGGAACGGACGATTGCCGGCATGGAGCTCCGTCGGAGAAGGGTCGGGTGGGAGATCGTCGACCAGACTTCCCGACACGCCACGTACAGCATACCGGCCGCCCTTCCGCGGCGTCCACCGTGTGCTGCGTGGCACGATGACCGCATGACCGCCGTCTCGGACCTCGTCACCGTCGTCGACCGCCTGCTCGACCCCGCCGGAGGGTGCGTCTGGAACCGCGCCCAGACCCATGCCTCGCTGGCGCGGTACGCGGTCGAGGAGTCGTACGAGCTCGTCGACGCGATCGACTCCGGGGATGACGACGAACTCCGCGAGGAGCTCGGCGACGTGCTCTACCAGGTGGTCCTCCACGCGGGACTTGCGGAGTCGTTCGACCTCGAGGACGTGGCCGCCGGCGCCCGGGACAAGATGGTGCGCCGGCACCCGCACGTGTTCGGGGACGAGCGGGCGGACACCGTGGAGGACGTCGTGCGGGTCTGGCGGGCGGCCAAGGCTGCGGAGAAGTCCTCGCGGCGGAGCGTCTTCGACGGGGTCCCCCGGGCGATGCCGCCGATGGAGCGGGCAGTGAAGCTGCTGGAACGCCTGGAGGAACGGGGGGACTCCGACGCGGTCGTCGCCTCCGTCGTCGCGGGGGCGGGCGCGGGGGCGCGGTCGGGAGGCGCGGGTGGCGTCCCGGACGCTGGTGCTGCGGGTGCGGGGGCGCGATCGAGGGCCGCGGGTGCGGTTCCGGACGCCGGTGCGGTTCCGGACACGGGTCCTGGTCGGGATGTGCGGGTGGAAGGCGCCGGTGGTGCCGTCGTGGACGCCGGGTGGGGGACCGCCGTGCTCGCGATGATCGCGGAGGCGCGTGGCACCGGGATCGACCCGATCTCCAGTCTGCGTGCCGCGGTCGTTGAGCTGGAGTCGGCCGGCCGCGTCGGAGAGTGAGGCGACCTGCCGCGCCTGAGCGGTGCGGGTGCGCGGTGCGAGTGCGGGTGCGCGGTGCTGGGGCCGCGGGCGAGGGAAGTGCGGGCGTCCTCCCAACCCGAAAAAAGGAGGACGCCCGCGAGCGGGCCGACGGCACCACCAGGGATGCGGTGCCGATGGAGCAGCCCACTCGAACCGCGGGGCACACTGCAGCACGTTGCCCACGCGATCGGTCCGTCGGATGGATCAGGCACCCGTCGAACCGAGGTTCTGGATGAAGAATATCAGCCGGTCGGAACGTGTGCAAGCCGGGGAGGTCGATCTGCCAGAATCGATCCATGGCTCCGACCGTGACGGCTCCCCGTGGCATGCGTGACTTCCTCCCGGCAGACAAGGCCCGGCGCGAGCACGTCCTGGGCGTGATCCGCGACGTGTACGCGCGCCACGGGTTCGACGAGATCGAGACCCCGGTCGTCGAGGACGCCGCCCGCCTGCACTCGGGCCTCGGCGGCGACAACGAGAAGCTCGCGTTCGCGGTCATGAAGCGCGGGCTCTCCACCGAGGACCTGCAACGCGCCGGTGCGCCGCTCGACCTCGCCGACCTCGGGCTGCGGTTCGACCTCACCGTGCCCCTCGCGCGCTTCTACGCCACGCACCGGGCCGAACTGCCGTCGGTGTTCCGGTCGGTGCAGATCGCCCCGGTCTGGCGTGCCGAACGCCCGCAGAAGGGGCGCTACCGGCAGTTCGTGCAGTGCGACATCGACATTCTCGGTGAGCCCGGGCAGCTCGCCGAGATCGAACTCATCCGGGCGACGACCGCTGCCCTCGACGCGCTCGGGATCCAGGGCACCACGATCCGGATCAACGACCGCCGGATCCTCCTCGCGCTCCTCGGGTCGTGGGGGATCACCGAGCCGACCGCCGCCGACCGTGCGCTCATCACGATCGACAAGCTCGACAAGATCGGGCCGGACGGCGTGGCGGCAGAACTCCGCGAGACCGTCGGCGTCGAGCTCCCCGGGCTCGAGGACACGATCCGCACGCTCGAGGCCGCCGACTGGGACGCCGTCGGGGGAGCCACGTGGCTCGACGCCGACGCGTTCGAGGACCTGCAGCGACTCCGTTCGGCGCTCCCGGGCGTCGACCTGCGCTTCGACCCGACACTCGTCCGTGGCATGGGCTACTACACGGGCACGATCTTCGAGGTCGCGCACCCCGACTTCGGCTACAGCCTCGGCGGTGGTGGGCGCTACGACGGCATGATCGGCCGGTTCCTCGGGCAGGACGTGCCCGCGGTCGGGTTCTCCCTCGGGTTCGAGCGGCTCGTCGACCTCGTCACGCTCCCCGAGTCCGCCGAGTCCGACGCCGTCGTGCTCGTGTACGACAAGGACGTCGACCCGGTCCGGCTCGCGGCGCTCAAGGCGGAAGCGCTCGAGGGGCACCGTCGTGTCCGGCTCGAGCGACGCACGAAGAACATGAAGAACCTGCTCGCGGGACTCGTCGCGCAGGGGTTCGACGCGTTCGCCTCCGTGGGTGCCGACACGCAGTCGCTCGAGGGTGTGGAGTTCCGCCCGCTGGCGTGAGTTCTCCACAGTCGCCCGTCATGCACGCCTCGTGTTCACCCGCGCCTCGCTAGGATCGACTCCGCAATCACCACAACCGAACGTGTAGGGAGTACCCCGTGGCCCAGATCGACGCCGTAGGCGCACGCGAAGTCCTCGATTCCCGAGGCAACCCGACGGTCGAGGTCGAGGTCCTGCTCGACGACGGGGTCGTCTCGCGCGCACTCGTCCCGTCCGGCGCCTCCACCGGTGCGTTCGAGGCGTACGAGCTCCGTGACGGCGACGCTTCCCGCTACGGCGGCAAGGGCGTCCTCAAGGCCGTCGACGCGGTCCTCGACGAGATCGGTCCGGCGCTCGAGGGCTTCGACGCGACCGACCAGCGCCTCGTCGACGCCGCGCTCATCGAGCTCGACGGCACCGAGAACAAGTCGCGCCTCGGTGCGAACGCGATCCTCGGCGCCTCGCTCGCCGTCGCACGCGCGGCCGCCGACTCGGCCGACCTGCCGCTGTTCCGCTACCTCGGCGGCCCGAACGCGCACACGCTGCCCGTCCCGCTCATGAACGTCGTCAACGGTGGCGCGCACGCCGACACCAACGTCGACATCCAGGAGTTCTTCCTCGTGCCCTACGGCGCCGAGTCCTTCTCCGAGGCGCTCCGCTGGGGCGTCGAGACCTACCACGCGCTCAAGGGCGAGCTGAAGAAGCAGGGCCTCGCGACCGGCCTGGGCGACGAGGGCGGCTTCGCCCCGGAGCTCGCGTCCAACCGCGCCGCGCTGGACTTCCTGCTCGCCGCGATCGAGAAGGCCGGCTTCACGCCGGGCAAGGACATCGCGCTCGGCCTCGACGTCGCCTCCACCGAGTTCTTCCACGACGGCAAGTACGCGTTCGAGGGCAAGCAGCTCTCCGGTGAGGAGTTCACGGCCTACTTCGCCGAGCTCGTCCGCGACTACCCGCTCGCCACGATCGAGGACCCGCTGGCCGAGGACGACTGGGCCGGCTGGTCGCACCTGACCGCCGAGCTCGGCGACAAGGTGCAGATCGTCGGTGACGACCTGTTCGTCACGAACCCGACGCGCCTGCAGCGGGGCATCGACGAGAAGGCCGCGAACTCGATCCTCGTCAAGGTGAACCAGATCGGCACCCTGACCGAGACGCTCGACGCCGTCTCCCTCGCGCAGCGCCACGGCATGACGGCGATCCTGTCGCACCGCTCCGGCGAGACCGAGGACACCACGATCGCGGACATCGCGGTCGCGGTCGACGGTGGCCAGATCAAGACCGGCGCCCCGGCCCGCTCGGACCGGGTCGCGAAGTACAACCAGCTGCTCCGCATCGAGGAAGAGCTCGGCGACGCCGCGGTCTACGCGGGCCGCTCGGCCTTCCCGCGCTCGGCTTCCCTGTAACCCAGCGCCTCTGCGAGACGCCGTCCTCCCTCGGGAGGGCGGCGTCTCGTCGTTCGGCCGCCGAGGTCGCACGACATGCCGCTCGCCGACCGTCGAGGTCGCACGAACTGCCGCTTCAGCCGGACGCGGGCGACCGATCGTGCGACCTCGGTGGAACGCCCGCCGCATATTGCGCGACCGCGTGCCGGGCGCTGGCAGCGTTCCGGGGGTGCGCCGCGCCTCCTGGATCGCCCGCTGAGAGGGCGCCGAACGGCCGCGTGCCGACCGCCAGCAGGCCCGCCGGCGGGTTATCGTCGGACCGTGCCCAGTCAGAAGCCCCGTGTCCGCCGCGTCCCCGTGGCGCTGCCCGAGGGCGGCTCGTCCGAGCAGCCGTGGTACCGCTCGATCCGGTTCTCCGGGTTCAGCCTGCTCATGCTGGCCATCATCGTGCTGTTCGTCGTCGTGCTCGCACCGTCACTCCGGACCCTGATCCAGCAGCAGGAGCAGATCGCCCAGCAGCAGCGCGAGGTCGCGAGCCAGAAGGCCGACGTCGCCCAGAAGAAGAAGGACGTCGCGCGCTGGGACGATCCCGCGTACATCGAGGCGCAGGCTCGGGACCGACTGCTCTACGTGTACCCCGGCGAGGAGAGTTACCTCGTGATGGGCAGCGAGAACCGGAAGGCCGAGTCGACGCCGACGACCGATTCCGGTACGCCCGTGAGCTCGACCGTGCAGACGCCGAAGGTCGACTGGGTGCAGGCGATGCTGTCGTCGGTGCTGACCTCGGGGCTCACCGACGAGACCACGCAGCAGCTCGTCGCTCCGGACGTCTCCGGCACCGGCGACACGAAGTAGGACGACGCGCGGGACTCCGGTAGGCTCACGTACCCGTGACGACCCCTCCCTTCGACCCGCCCTCCGAACGCGACATCCAGGTCGTCTCGGCGCAGCTCGGCCGACCGGCGCGTGACGTCATCGGGATCGCTGCTCGCTGCGTCTGTGGCAACCCCACCGTCGTGTCCACGAAGCCCCGGCTGTCGAACGGCACCCCGTTCCCGACGCTGTACTACCTGTGCCATCCCGCGGCCACCGCCGCGGTCAGCACCCTCGAGGCCAACCAGGTCATGCCCGAGCTGGCAGCCCTGCTCGAGGACCCGACCGTCGCCGAGCAGTACCGCGCGGCGCACGAGTCCTACCTCGCCGATCGCGAGTCGATCGAGCACGTCGACGAGATCGACGGCATCACCGCTGGTGGCATGCCCACCCGTGTGAAGTGCCTGCACGCCCTCGTCGGCCACGCCCTCGCCGCCGGACCCGGCGTCAACCCCATCGGCGACCTCGCGCTCGAGCGCGTGAGCTGGACGCCTGCCCGGTGTGAGTGCCGGGCGTATGATGAGGGAGCAGACGCCGGAGTCGGGGCGGGTGGCGGCGAATTCTGACCAGCCTCCCGGCAACCACCCCACTCCAAGGAGATCATCCACCGTGCCCAAGATCCTCGTCGTCGGCGGCGGTTACGCCGGCTTCTACACCGCCTGGAAGCTCGAGAAGCACCTTCGTCAGGGCGAAGCCGAGGTCGTCATGGTCGACCCGCTGCCGTACATGACGTACCAGCCGTTCCTCCCCGAGGTCGCCGCCGGTTCCATCGAGCCGCGTCACGCCGTCGTCTCCCACCGCCGTCACCTCAAGAAGACGCGCGTCGTCACCGCCAAGGTCACGAAGGTCGACCACGCCAGCAAGACGGCGACGATCACCCCGGCCGAGGGCGAGGCGTGGGAGGAGTCCTACGACCAGATCGTCATGACCGCGGGTGCGGTCTCGCGTACCTTCCCGATCCCGGGCGTCGCCGACGAGGCGATCGGCCTGAAGACGATCGAAGAGGCCGCGGCGATCCGCGACAAGATCCTCACGAACTTCCACAAGGCCGCGACCCTGCCGGCCGGCCCGGAGCGTGACCGCCTGCTGACCGTCGTCGTCGTCGGTGGTGGCTTCGCCGGCATCGAGGTGTTCGCCGAGCTCCGCTCGTTCGTCTCCGACCTGCTCAAGAGCTACCCCGAGCTGTCGTTCGACGACACGCACTTCCACCTCGTCGAGGCGATGGGCCGCATCATGCCCGAGGTGTCGCTCGAGACGTCGCACTGGGTGCTCAAGAACCTCGCGCAGCGCGGCGCCACGGTGCACCTCGAGACGCAGCTGGCCTCGGCGGTCGGCGGCGTCTGCGAGCTCAAGACCAACGACGGCGCGATCGAGAAGATCGAGTCCGACCTCATCATCTGGACCGCCGGTGTCATGGCGAACCCGATGGTCAAGGGCACCGACCTCCCGCTCGAGCAGCGTGGCCGCATCCGCGTGCAGCCCGACCTGCGCGTGGTCGACGACAACGGCGTGATCGCCGACGCGTGGGCCTGTGGTGACGTCGCGGCCGTGCCGGACCTCACCGGTGGTGGCGTCGGCGGGTTCTGCGTGCCGAACGCCCAGCACGCCGTCCGCCAGGCGAAGCAGCTCGCGAAGAACCTCGTCGCGACGATCCGCGGCGAGGCGACGACCGACTACAAGCACGAGAACCTCGGTGCCGTCGCCGGCCTCGGTCTCGGCATCGGCGTCTTCCAGTCCGGCAAGTTCGCCATGAAGGGCTTCCTGGCCTGGGGCGCCCACCGCGGCTACCACGGCCTGGCGATGCCGTCGTGGGAGCGCAAGTGGCGCGTCATCGGCGACTGGGTCGGTGGCTTCTTCCTCGGCCGCGACATCGCGTCGCTCGACGACCGCGAGACCCCGCGCGCCGCGTTCGAGGCGTTCGCGTCCCGTCCGAAGCCCGCAGCCGAGGCCCCCGCGGCACCGGTCGAGGCGTCGAAGCCGACCACCGCTCCGGAAGAGGGCAAGCCCGCCGGTGCCGCCGGTCCCGCGTACGGCGAGCCGGCGAAGGACGTCTCGAACGACGCCGAGCCGGTGAAGGCCGAGGCGGACGCCAAGTAGCGACACACTCCAGACGAGGCGGTCACCCCACGGGGTGGCCGCCTCGTCTTCGTCGGTAGGCTGTTGCGGCCCGCCCCCGTGGCCCAATCGGTAGAGGCATGCGACTTAAAATCGCCGAGTTGTGGGTTCGAGTCCCACCGGGGGTACGACGAGCGGCCGGCCGAGACTCGGCCCCGCGGACACTCTCACGTCGATGCTGGCACGAAAGTGTCCGCCCGGCCGAGTCTCGGTGCGCGTCCCGATCCGGCGCGGACGACCCGGCACTACGATCGAGTCTCGTGGTCGGATTCGGAAGCGCGCTCGCGAACCTGCGGAACGCCCTCGGCCGACCCGAGGCCCACGTCGAGGTGGTCGACGGCGAGACCGTCCCCACCGGCATGCTGCTCGGCACGCTGGGCGCCCTCCTCCTCGACGCCGGCAGCTCGGTGACCGACGTCCGTTCGGCGCTCGAGAAGGCCCGCGACGCCGCCGGGGTCGGGCCGACGCTCGCCGTCGGGGTCCTCCCCGCCCTCGTCATGGTGAGCGAGGTCGCCACCGGCGCCGCCACCATCGTCAACGCCGAGGGCGTCGAGCTCTCGAGCCGCCAGGCCGCCCGGGCGAACCGGCTCGTCCTCGGCCTCGAGAGCGGCTCGATCGCCCTCGCCGAGATCCCCGCACGCGTTCGTGCGATCCGCGCCGGGACCATCCCACCGCCGGCACTGCCGTGGATCCTCGGCAACGCCCTGACCTCGGCCGGACTCGCGGTCGTGTTCCGCTGCCCGTGGTGGGCGATCCTCGTGGCACTGGCCGTCGGAGCACTCGTCGGCGTGATCGGGCTCGTGCTCCGTCGCTTCCGCGAGGCCGTGGCGATCATCCCGTTCCTCGCGGCCTTCGTGTCCACGACCATCGTCGGGCTCGTCGCCGCCGGCACCGGGTTCGACCACGTCCCGCTCTTCGCCGTGTGCGCCCCCGTGGCCGTGTTCGTGCCCGGAGCCCTCATCACCAACGCCCTGCTCGAGCTCACCGCGGCCGACATCGTGACCGGGTCCTCGCGGCTCGTGCAGGGGCTCATCATGCTCGGGTTCATGGCGGCGGGCATCGCGTCGGGGAGCGCGCTGACCGGGCTGCACGTCGACCCGTCCTCGGCGGCGCTCGTCGGCGAGGTCGCCGGCGTCGGCACGGACCGCGGCGGGTGGGAGGCCGTGCCGTCCTACTGGGTGTCGTGGGTGGCGGTGGTCGGACTGGCCGTCGGCCTCGGCCTGGTCTTCCGGTCGGGGTGGCGGCTCACGCTCGTGTCCGTCGCGGTCATGGTCACGGCCTACGCGCTGGTGAGCGGGACGACGCCGTTGTGGGGGAGCGTCGTCGCCACCGGTGCGACCGCCGCGCTGCTGTTCGTCGCGACGCGGTTGCTGGAGCGACTGGTGCCGGCGATCCCGGCGACGGTCTCGTTCTTTCCGGCGTTCCTGCTGCTCGTGCCGGGGACGGTCGGGCTTGTCGCTGTCGCCACGTTCGACCCGGAGGCGCTGGCGAACCCGCTCGCGACGTTCGTCAGTCTCTGCATCGGCACGAAGATCGGCGGCCTGCTGCCGGGGCTGTTCGCGCGGAACGCGCCGCACCGCGGGGTCGACGCGACCCAGTAGACGCGCGCAGCGCGGAGAGCGCGGCAGTCGCCGTGGACGCGACCCACTGCGGGACTGGAGGCGCGGTGCCGGCCCGCACCGCGCCTCCAGGCCGTCACGGCGCGAGCAGGCGCCCCGCAGCCTGGTCGTCCACAGCCGTCGCCTTCGCGAGGTAGTGCACCTTCTTGCCCGTGGCGTTGTACGGCAGCTCAGTGACGAACCGGTAGAGCCGCGGCCGCTTGTAGCGGGCGAGGCCGGGGTGCGACGCCGTCCACTCCTCGAGTGCGGCGGCGGCTTCGACGTCGTCCTCCGGCAGCCGTCCGGGCGCACGGACGACGTACGCCGTCACGACCTCGCCCCAGCGCTCGTCGGGGACGCCGACCACGATCGCGTCGGCGACGCCCGGGTGCTCCTGCAGTGCGGCCTCGACCTGCACGGGGTGGACGTTCTCGCCACCGGAGATGATCATGTCGTCCTTGCGCCCGACGATCGTCACGCGCTCGTGCTCGTCCCACGTGGCGAGGTCGCCCGGGTAGAACCAGCCGTTCGCGAACTTCTCGGCCTCGAGCCCGGGGTTGCGGTACGAGTAGCCGGACTTCACGGTGCGGACCGCGAACTCGCCGATCTCCGAACCGTCCTTCGGCACGGTGTCGCTCGGGTCGGCGAGGCGGTCCTCGTAGACGCGGACCACGGCGACGTCGTCGTCGGTCGAGGCTCGGCCGGTCGACCCGGCACCGTCGGGGAAGTCCTCGGGGCGGAGGAAGGTGTTCCAGAAGGTCTCGGTCGTGCCGTAGCCGTTGAAGATGCGGGGCGACAGGAGCTCCTGGTACCGGAGCGCCGCGGCCCGGTCGAGCGGTGCGCCCATCGTCACGATGCCGTTGAGGGAGGACAGGTCGCGGGGCCGCTGCTCCTGGGCGTTCGCGAGCTGCACGAGGTTCGGCGGGGCGCCGATGAGGAACGTCAGCTGCTCGGACTCGACCAGGTCGAGCACGCGGTCGGCGTCGAAGTGTCGCAGCGTGGTGAGTTCGGCGCCGACGTAGAACACCGGGTTCGGGCCACCGGAGTACAGACCGCCGCGGTGGAAGAGCGGCGACATGTTGAGGGTCTTGTCGAACGGGCTCAGCGGGAAGTGCATGATCACGTCGTGGGCGCTGAGGACCTCGACGAGGCTCGGCAGCGGCACGGGCTTCGGCCGCCCGGTCGTGCCGCTCGTGTACAGACGCGTCGTCTCGTCGTAGGTGCTGCGGGGCTCGGACGCGGCGAGCTCGTCGGCGTTGACGGGGTCGCTGGTGAGGAGCGCGGCGAAGTCGACGTCGCCGGGTCGGGGTCCGTCGCCGACCACGACGACGTGCTCGGGCGTGTGGTCGGAGCTGGCGAGCGCGGCCGTGATGTCGGTCGAGCGGGCGGCGTCGTGGACGAGGACCACGGGGGCGGAGTCCTCGATGATGAACGCGACCTCGTCCGACGCGAGTCGGAAGTTGGTGGGGGAGAACACCGCGCCGATGCGGTGGGCCGCGAGGTACAGGATCGCGAACTCGGGGGAGTTGAACAGCTCGACCATGACCACGGAGCCGCGACCGACCCCGTGGCGCGCGAGCCACCCGGCGACGCGGTCGACGTCGGCGCCGAGCTCGGCGTACGTCCACGAGCGTTCGGTGTCGGGATCGCGGAGCGCCGGTCGGCCGGCGAAGCGGTGGGTGTTCCGGGCGAAGCCGTTGGCGTACGTGTAGCTGTGCTCGAAGACGTCGCGGAAGCGGGTCGGGTCGTAGTCGGATCGGGTCTCGGTCATCGTCGCTCCCAGCAGCGGTCGTGGTGCTGCACGCACCGTCCGTGGTACGGCGCGCTCCGTTCGCGATGTCGCACGCACCGTTCGTCAGCGTATCCGTGATGCGAGCCTCCGCGGCAGCTCGATCCGGGCCCTGACGGTGCCACGCTCAGGCGCGCTGGTCGACCCGGGCCACCCGCTGCCAGCACCAGACGGCGACGGCTCCCGCGGCGCAGACCGCAGCGACGACCACCAGCGCGACGGGGGAGACGTGCGTCCCGGCGGACCCGGAGTACACGGCGGCGGCCAACGCGACGGCGACCGCGGCGATGGCTGCGTAGCGACCACGGGACCGCGCGAGCAGGGACTGCCCGGCGGACCCGGCCACCGGCAGCAGCGTCACGACGACGGCGCCGAGGCCGCCGACGCACAGGGTGATCGCGAACTCGGACACGAACGACACCCAGAAGCCGGACCCCGGCGTGACGGAGTGCAGGACCCAGCCGGCCGCCGCCACGACGAGCAGCGCGATCGACCGCCAGGTGGCGCTGCGGGCGCCGGCAGCGATCGAGGAGCCGAGCCGGAGCGCCCGGGTGTCGAGGTCCGGTCGGCCGATCGGCACGAGGACGGCACCCACGATCACGGCGGGTGAGAGCTCGAAGGTCCGGGTGACGCCGCAGGCCACGAGCGCGGCGAGCACCAGCCAGGGGGAAACCCGGAACCCGATGGTGCTGCGGTCGGTGCCGGCTGCCCAGCGGGTGGCGAGGACGATCGTCGTCGTGAGGACGGCCGCGCCGAGCAGGACCGCGATCGCCAGGCGGACGTAGCGGGCCTCGAGGGAGATGCCGACGCCCAGGAGGGTGCACAGTCCGACGACCAGCACCGCGACGGTGATCGAGGCCCAGGTCGGGAGCACGTCCTCGCCGCGGCGTCGCTCGTCACTGGGGCGGTTGCGACCGAGGAGTCCGGCGAACGGCGAACGGATCCGGCCCCGGGCGACGCCGGCGACGAGTGCGAGCGGACCCGCGATGAGCACGAGGAACCCGGCGGCGACGGCCGTGGCGACGAGGACGGTGCGCCACGAGAACGCCGCCTGGATGGTCGGCACGGTGGTGTCGTACGCGGTGGAGGCGGTCCAGTCGCCGGCGGGGCCGGACCAGTCCAGCCCGCGGCCGTGCCCGCCCGTGGTGCTGCCGGACGCGCTGCCGCTACCGGCACCGGTGCTGCCGCCGACGCCTCCGTCGGAACCGGAACCGGAACCCGGACCGGAACCCGGACCGGTGCCGGGGCCGGAGGAGCCGCCGGTCGCGGTGCCGTGGCCGGTCGGGCCCGTCGCCGTGCCGGTGCTGCCCGTCCCGGTGCCAGGGGTCCCGGACGGCGAGCCGCTGCCGGTCGACCCGTCACCCGGCGCGCCCGGTGCCACGGACGCACGGGAGACGACGATCCGGACGGCCGTCGAGGTCGGCGAGAAGTTGCCGGCGGCGTCGTGCTGCGTCGCCGTCACCGCCCGGGTGCCGGCGCCCAGCGTCGAGCCGGCCGTGGTGCAGGACCACCGGCCGGAGGCGGGCACCTCGGTCCGGCACACGGGCGCACGGTCGACGTACACGGTGAGCACGGCGCCCGCCTCGCCCGTCCCGCTGACGGTCAGGGGCTGGACGCGCACGCGGTCGCCGGACCCGGGCGCGGTGATGCGCGGTGCCGTCGGTGCGGTCCGGTCGAGCGTCACGGTCACCGGGGTCGACGCGGCGCTCCGCAGGTCGGACCGGTACCCGTCGGCCGTGCTCGCGGTCTGCGTGGCGGTGACGGAGAGCCGTGCGTCGCCGCCCGGGGTGCCGCCGCGGAGGGACACCGTCCACCGGCCGTCGGCACCGACCGTGGCGGTCCGGTCCACCGACGACCCGGACACCGAGAGCGTGACGGTCGATCCGGCGTGCCCGGTGCCGGTCACCGGACCGTTCGTGGGCCGTGCGGTGGTGACGACCGGCGGGACGATGACGTCGGACGCCGGGGTGCGCGCCGAGCCGAGCCCGGGGAAGCTCTGGTCCGCCACGGTGAAGACCTGCTGCGGTCCGCTCCGGACGGTCGCGAGGCAGGACCAGGCACCGTCGTCGTGGACGGTCGCGGTGCACCCGGTCGACGCCGGACCGGTGACCCGCAGGGCGTGCCCGGGGGTGCCCCCGCCGTTGAAGCGCACGGTCCCGCTGGTGATGTCGCCGGGGTCGTCGATCGACGGGCGCACCGGGGGCCGGCTCGGCGACGTGGTCGGGGGTGCCGGGGTCAGGTGGTCCTGGGGCGCTGGCGTGGGGGTGGGTGTCGTGCCCGGATCGGGGTCCGCCCCAGCGGCAGCAGCGGAGGACGTCACGGCTGCGGACGTGACGGCGGTGGCCGGTGCCACGGCGAGGGCGAGCAGGCCCACGACGAGGGCGGCCCCCGCGGCGACGGCCAGCGTGATCCGGGTTCGGCGAACGGGGCCGTCGCCCCCGACAGCCCGGTCGTCCACGTTCTCCCCGCGCGCGTTCATCCGAGTCCATCCCACGTGATCGAGCCGCTCGGGTCAATACGTCGATCGGATGATGTCCGTGGACCGGGCGACACGCCGAGCAGCCCGAGCGCGCGGTGTGTGCGACTCGGGAATCGCCCGTGAACCGGCGTCGTGGACGAGAGGGCACCCCACTGGTCGGTACAATCATCCTCGGCCGTGACGCCGGCCCGACGGCCCCGTCACACCGCGATCCCGACGCGCAAAGGAGTACGCCCGCATGGACACCGGACTCATCACGACGCTGATCGTCGTCGGGGTGGTGGTGGTCCTCCTCGTCGTCGTGGGGATCTACCTGTGGGTCACGTACAACTCGCTCGTCACGCTGAAGGTCCGCGTCGACGAGGCGTGGAGTGACATCTCCGTGCAGCTCAAGCGCCGCGCCGACCTCATCCCGACGATCGTCGAGACGGTGAAGGGCTACGCCACGCACGAGAAGTCCGTGTTCGAGGCCGTGACGAAGGCCCGTGCCGAGACGCTCAGCGCCGGGGACGCCTCGAGCGCCTCCACGGCAGAGGGGCACATGCAGAAGGCGCTGAAGAGCGTGTTCGCGGTGGCCGAGGGGTACCCGCAGCTGCAGTCCAGCCAGAACTTCCTGCAGCTGCAGTCCGAACTCGTCGACACCGAGGACAAGATCCAGTCCGCCCGTCGCTTCTACAACGGGGGCGTCCGCGAGCTGAACACCAAGATCCGGGTCTTCCCGAACTCGTCGTTCGCGAAGAGCCGTGGCTTCACCGAGGCGTCGTTCTTCGAGACCGCCGAGCCCGCGGCGATCGCCGAACCGCCGCGCGTCCAGTTCTGACCCGCCGGGCGACGGCTGCGGCGTGTACAGCGCGATCGCGCGGAACAAGCGCAACACGGTCCTCATCGTCCTGGTCTTCCTGCTGATCATCGGGGCGCTCGGGTTCCTCGGCGGTTACCTCGCCGGCAATGTGTCGATCGGCGTCATCGTCCTCGTGGTCGCCCTCGGGTACGCGCTCGTGCAGTACTTCGCCGCTGGTCGCCAGGCCACCGCGATCGCGGGCGGCATCGAGATCGACCGGAACACCGAGCCACGACTCTGGCGCACGGTCGAGAACCTCGCGATCGCCACCGGGATGCCGATGCCGCGCGTCTTCGTGATCGAGGACCCGTCGCCGAACGCCTTCGCCACCGGCCGTGACCCCGACCACGCGATCGTCGCCGCGACGACCGGGCTGCTGGCGATCATGGACGACCAGGAGCTCCAGGGCGTCATGGCCCACGAGCTCGGGCACGTCCGGAACTACGACATCCGCGTCTCCACGATGGTGTTCGGGCTCGTGGTCGCGGTCGGTCTCATCGCCGACGTGCTCCTCCGCATCTCGATCTTCAGCGGGCTCGCCGGCGGTCGGAACCGGAACAACGACAACGGCGGCAACAACCCGATCCTGCTCATCGCCGGCCTCGTCGCGGTCATCGTGGCACCGATCGCCGCGGCGGGCGTGCAGGCCGCGGTGTCACGGCAGCGGGAGTACCTGGCGGACGCGACCGGGGCGATGACCACCCGCCACCCCGAGGGGCTCGCCCGTGCGCTCGAGAAGCTCGGCGCGTACGGCCGGCCGATGCAGACGCAGAACTCGTCGATGGCGCACCTCTGGATCGCCGACCCGATGCGGCCCGGCCTGATGGACCGGCTGTTCTCGACGCACCCGCCGCTGCCTGACCGGATCGCGCGGTTGCGCGGGAGTCTCGACCGGTTCTGACCCCACGGCGGGTGCCGGCGACCGGGGCGGCCCAGGAGGCGCGGGTCGGCCCCGCCCCGTACCACCGGCCCGTCAGACGGCCGGTTCCAGCGCCACGCTCGCGTCCGCGTCGTCGGCAGCGACGTGCGGCACCAGCCGGACGCCGAGCGCCCCTGCGACAGCAGCCGCGGCGGTTCCGCGATCGGTGACCTCGACCCCGTCGAGCCCCTGCCACGCTGCCGTCCGTCGGAGGGTCTCGGCGAGCCGCCCGGCATCGAGCCGCTCGCCCGGTTCTTCCCACGCCGTCCGCACGCGCAGGACCCCGCGCTGCCGGTCGCTCTTGAGGTCGACCCGCCCGACGAGCCGGTCGTCCTGCAGGACGGGCAGGACGTAGTAGCCGAAGACCCGCTTCGGTGCCGGCGTGTAGATCTCGATCCGGTAGTGGAACCCGTACATCCGCTCGGCCCGCCGCCGGAACCACACGACCGGGTCGAACGGACTGAGCACGGCGTCGGCCGTCACGTGCCGCGGGACCCGGGCGTCGGCGTGCATCCAGGCGCGCTCGCCCCAGGAGTCGACCCGCACCGGCACGAGCTCCCCGGCGGCGACGAGTTCGGCGATCGCCGCGGCGGTGTCGTCGGAACGGAGCCGGTAGTAGTCGGCGATGTCCGCGCGGGTGCCGACGCCGAGCGCCCGGGTGGCTCGACGGACCAGTTCGAGGACGGCCGCCGGGCGTGACGGCGCGTGGTCGAGCGTGCCGGCAGGCAGGACCTGCTCGGGGAGCGCGTAGACCCGCTCGAAGCCGGACCGTCCGGCGCTCACGACGTCGCCCCAGCGGAACATCTGCTCGAGCCCGAGCTTCACGTCGCTCCAGCCCCACCACGGCCCGCGGCGGACGTTCGACTCGTGCTCGACCGCGCTCGCCGGCATCGGCCCCTCGGCCGCGAGCAGCGCCCGGAGCTCGCGCCGGACCCCCTCGGTCCGCCGGACCCCGTCGACCCGGTTCGGCCACGAGTCTCGCTCGCGCAGCGCGTCCATCCGCCACCGGAAGAGGGGGAGGTCGGTGCGGTCGACGAAGGCGGCCTCGTGCGCCCAGTACTCGGCGTAGGGACCGCGCTTCGACATCGTCAGACGGTCGAGCGTGGACCGGTCGTAGGCGCCGAGCCGGGCGAAGAGGGGCAGGTAGTGGCTGCGCTCGAAGACGTTCACGGAGTCGATCTGCAGCAGGCCGAGGCGCGCGAACCCCGCGTTCAGCGCCCGGGTCGACACGGCGTCGGCAGGTGGCTGGCCGAAGCCCTGGGCAGCCAGTGCGACGCGGCGGGCCTCGGCAGCGGAGAGCGTGGTCCTGACCATGTCCGAAGGCTACCGATCGCCGCCGACACCCCGGGTCCGGTGACGTATGCCGTATCTGGTACCTGTCGGGCCGCACATCGGTACACTCGCGGTCATGGCATGGGGCAGAACGCAGCAACCGACGCATCCGGACCCCGTGGTCGAGGAGTCCGTCCCGACCGGCATGCGGATCGCCGGCGCGTGGTCGTGGCGGATCCTGGTCGTCATCGGGGTGATCGCGGTCTTCATCTGGCTGATGACGATCTTCAGCCAGATCCTCATCCCGTTCCTCGTCGGCATCGTCGTCTCGGCGTTGCTCGTGCCGATCTCGAACTGGATGCAGCGCCACCACGTGCCGAAGTGGCTCGCGGTCGTCATCAGCCTGCTCGGCGGACTCGCGGCGATCGGCGCGCTGGTGTGGCTCGTCGTCGACCAGATCATCGCGTCCTACCCCTCGCTCCGTGACCGCACGGTCGACCAGTACGCGAACATCAAGGACCTCGTCCTGAACTCCGGACTCGGCATCACGCAGAGCGACGTCAACGGCTGGCTCGACGACGGCACGAAGTGGCTGCAGGACAACAGCGCCTCGATCCTCTCCGGGGTCGCGAGCGCCGGCTCCGGTGCCACGCACGTGTTCGAGGCGCTCTTCATCATCCTGTTCACCACGATCTTCCTGCTCATCGACGGCAAGAACGTGTGGCGGTGGGCCGTGCGGCTCTTCCCGAAGAAGGCCCGTGCGACCGTCGACGGCGCCGGTGTCGCGGGGTGGATCACCCTGACGAGCTTCATCCGCGTCCAGATCTTCGTCGCGTTCGTGGACGCCGTCGGCATCGGGCTCGGCGCCTTCATCGTCGGGCTGTTCTTCGGCGGCATGCCGCTGGTGATCCCGATCGCGGCGTTCGTCTTCCTCGGTGCCTTCATCCCCGTCGTCGGTGCGATCGTGACCGGGTTCCTGGCCGTCTTCGTCGCGCTCATCTTCAACGGCCCGCTCGCGGCCGTCCTCGTCCTCGCGGTCGTGCTGCTCGTGCAGCAGATCGAGGGACACATCCTCCAGCCGCTCGTCATGGGCAACGCGGTGAAGGTCCACCCGCTCGCGGTGGTCCTCGGCGTCACGGCGGCCTCCGGGCTCGCGGGCATCGCCGGTGCCTTCTTCGCGGTGCCGCTGATCGCCACCGTGAACACCATGGTGATGACGATCGCGAGCGGCCGTTGGCGCGGTCTCGACTCGGAGCACGTGCTCGAGGCCACCCCGAAGCGCGGCCAGCACGGGCAGCTCCAGCTCCGGCGGGGCCGCCGCCACAAGATCGGCGACCCGGTGCCCGCACCCGGCAGCAAGCCGGAGCCGACGGCGGCTGAGGGCACTGCCAGCACCAACTGACGTCACGGGTTCGTCAGGAGTGCCGCGAGCGACGATGATGGACCCGTGACCGACACCACCACGCCGCTGATCCCCACGCTCGACGACATCGAGAAGGCACGTGTGACGATCGCCGGGGTCGCCCGTGTCACCCCGATGGAGACCTCGCAGTTCCTCGCCGAGGTCCTCGGGTCGCCGGTGCACCTCAAGTGCGAGAACCTGCAGCGCACCGGTGCGTACAAGGTCCGCGGTGCGTACAACCGCCTGTCGACCCTCACCCCGGAGCAGCGGGCTGCGGGCGTCGTCGCCGCCAGCGCCGGCAACCACGCGCAGGGGGTCGCCCTCGCCGCGCGCGAGCTCGGCATCCCCGCGACGATCTTCACGCCGGTCGGCGTCGCCCTGCCGAAGCTCCAGGCCACGCGGCACTACGGCGCCGAGGTCGTCCTGCGCGGGCACTCGGTGGAAGAGGCACTGAGCGCGGCCAAGGACTTCGCGACACGGACCGGAGCGGTCTTCATCCCGCCGTTCGACCACCCCGCGGTCATCGCCGGCCAGGGCACGCTCGGGCTCGAGATCCTCGACCAGGTGCCCGACGCCGACACGGTCATCGTGCCGATCGGCGGCGGCGGCGTCATCGCCGGCATCGCCCTCGCCGTCAAGGGCGTCGCCGAGCGCCTCGGACGCACCATCCGGGTCATCGGGGTGCAGGCCGAGAACGCCGCCGCCTACCCGAGCTCGCTCGAGGCCGGCGAACCCGTCACCGTCACCACGAAGCCGACGATCGCGGACGGCATCGCCGTCGCACGACCCGGTGACCTGAACTTCCCGATCATCCGCGACCTCGTCGACGACATCGTCACCGTGTCCGACGACGACGTCGCCCGGTCGCTCCTGGTGCTGCTCGAACGCGCCAAGCTCGTCGTCGAGCCAGCCGGGGCCGTCGGCGTCGCGGCGATCATGTCCGGCGCCGTCCGCGACACCGGTCGCACCGTCGTCCTGCTCAGCGGCGGCAACATCGACCCGCTCATGATGGAGCGCGTGATCACCCGAGGCCTCGTCGCGGCGTCGCGCTACATCGGCATCCGCATCATGCTGCCGGACCGCCCCGGTCAGCTCGCCCGCGTCTCGCAGGTCATCTCGGACGCCGGCGCGAACGTCGTCGAGGTGCTCCACACCCGGCACGGCCAGGGGCTCGTCATCAACGAGGTCGCGCTCGACCTGTCGATCGAGGCACGGGGCCCCGAGCACGCGCAGGAGGTCATCCACCGCCTGCACGAGGTGGGCTTCCAGCCGGAGCTGCTCGAGCACTGAGACGGGCGCTGAACCGAGCCGGAGACGGACAGGAGGCGCGGTGCCAGCCGGCACCGCGCCTCCTGTCCGTCAAAGGGTCGCGTCTACGGCTCGTAGCGCTCGACCTTCGTCACCTCGACGGCGATCTCCTTGCCGTTGGGTGCGGTGTACGTGGTCTTCTCGCCGGCGCGCAGGCCGACGATGGCCGCGCCGACCGGGCTGACCGGGCTGTAGACGGTGAGGTCCGAGCCCTCGCCGACGATCTCGCGGTTGCCGACCAGGAAGGTCGACTCGTCGCCGGCGATGACGGCGGTCACCACGGTGCCGGGTTCGACCGTGCCGTCGAAGTCCGCCTCGCCGACGGTGGCGTGCTTGAGGAGCTCGGTGAGCTGACGGATGCGGGCCTCGATCTTGCCCTGCTCGTCCTTGGCGGCGTGGTAGCCGCCGTTCTCCTTGAGGTCGCCCTCTTCACGCGCCGCCTCGATGCGGTCCGCGATCTCCTTGCGGCCTTCGCCGGAGAGCTGCGCGAGCTCGGCCGAGAGACGGTCGTGCGCTTCCTGGGTCAGCCACGTGACCTGGGTGTCGTTGCTCATGGTGGTTCCCTTCAGCAAAGAACAAGACCGGCCGGTGTGGCCGGTCTTGTCCGCGAATCACAGCAGTCTAGGGAACCCAGCAGTCGTGGATCAAGCCGGTCACGCCCCGTGACACGGTGTTCACAGGGGTGCTGATGCTGCGCACGCGCTGATCGGACGCCGGCACCCGGATCTCGCGCCAGCCGACGATCGTGTACGACTTGTCGAGGACCTGGACGGCGCACTTCGCGACCGTGCCCGGGTCGACGGAGATCTGCGTGTGCACGACCACCTGGTGGTCGGAGACGACCTGGTACCCGACGTCGTCGGTGTCGAGGCCGTGGCTGGTCTGCCCGGGACCGGCCCAGACCACCCAGACGATGAACACCAGGGCGACGGCCGCGGCGGCGACGATCCCGATCAGCCGCGTGCGACGAGCGCGTCCGGGGGTGCGGCCGTAGCGGTCGTCCAGCGTCGCGGTGGTGCTGGCGGACGGCTGAGGTGCCGGTTGGTGCTGCGGTTCGGACAGTTCGGGGCTCCCGGGGTGATTATCCTGATCCCAGGGTAGTTCACGTAACACTGTGTGCTGCCACGCGATCAGTGAGGAAGACCAGTGCCGTACCGCTTGATGGCCGTCCACGCCCATCCCGACGACGAGTCGAGCAAGGGAGCGGCGACCGCGGCGAAGTACGCGGCCGAGGGCAACGAGGTCCTCGTGGTCTCCTGCACGGGCGGTGAGGCGGGGGACATCCTCAACGACCAGCTCGGCGAGCCCGCCACGAGCCGGGCGGACCGCGACATGGCCGGGTACCGCCGCACCGAGATGGCCGCGGCCCAGGCGGCGCTCGGCATCGACCACCTGTGGCTCGGGTACCACGACTCCGGCCTGCCCGACGCCGACAAGGGCGAGACGGTCCGCCCCGGCACCTTCTCGACGGTGCCGCTCGAGTACTCGACCGAGACCCTCGTGCGGGTCATCCGGCGCTTCCGCCCGCACGTGCTCGTCACCTACGACGAGAACGGCGGCTACCCGCACCCGGACCACATCCGGACGCACGAGGTCTCGGTGGCCGCCTGGCGCGACGCCGCGGACCCCGAGAAGTACCCCGATGCCGGGCCCGCGTGGTCCGTCGCGAAGCTCTACTACGAGCGCACCATGAACCCCCGGCGCTTCCGGACGGTCTTCGAGGCCCTGCAGGAACGCGACCCGGACAGCCCGGCGGTCGAGCAGCTGCGCGAGTGGGTCGAACGGTTCGCCGACCGCCCCGACCTCGCCACGACCCACGTCGACGTGCACGAGTACTTCGACGCGCGTGACGCGGCGCTCCGGGCCCACGCGAGCCAGGTGCCGCCGGACAGCGCCTTCTTCTACTGGCCGAACGACCTCCTCGCGACGGTGTGGCCGACCGAGGACTACCAGCTCGTCGAGGCCCGCGTGCCGACCGAGCTCCCCGAGTCCGACCTGTTCGCGGGGATCCCTGCCGACAAGGACACCACTGCGTGAGCACCCTCCACGCGGCACTCGCCGCGACCCCCAGCCCGAGCCCGACCTCGAGCGTCCCGGACGTCGACGTGACGCCCGGCGTCGCGGGCTTCATCGCGATCGCGGTCGTGGCCATCGTGACGATCCTGCTCGTGATCGACATGACCCGGCGCATCCGGCGGACGCGCTACCGGGCGGAGATCCGGGAGCGGCTCGAGGCCGAGGCGAACGGCACCGCGGGTGGCGAGCGTGACGGCATCGACCGTGACGGCATCGATCGCGACGGCGTCGCGACGGACGAGCCGGAGCGGCGTGCGGCCGAGGGCGGCCGGGCCGACGTCGGGGACGACACCGAGCGCGGCTGACGCCACGGGCGCGGCTGACGCCACGGGCGCGGCTGACGCGATCGGCGCGGTGGACCCGCGTGTGTACGGGACGGGAGGCACGGTGCGGGCCCGACCCGCGCCTCCCGTCCGACGAACCGTCGCGGTCAGCGCACCGGGTCCAGCGCCACGATGAGGACACCCGCCCACTGGGCGGCGAACGCGACGACCGTGAGGGCGTGGAAGACCTCGTGGAAGCCGAACACCGTCGGCGACGGGTTCGGCCGCTTGAAGCCGTACACGAGCGCACCGAGGATGTAGGCCACGCCGCCGGAGAGCACGAGGACCGTCATCGGGACGCTCGCGGCGAAGAACTGCGGCAGCAACCCGAGCGCCGCGCAGCCGAGCACGAGGTAGATCGGCACGTAGAGCCACCGGGGCGCCCCGATCCAGAGGACCCGGAAGGCGATGCCGAGCGCCGCGCCGGACCACATCACCCAGAGCACCACGACCATCAGGGTGTGCGGCAGGGCGCAGATCGCCACGGGTGTGTAGGTGCCGGCGATGAGCAGCAGGATGTTCGTGTGGTCGATCCGCTTGAGCACCGCCTTGACCGTCGGGCCCCAGGGGAACCGGTGGTAGGTCGCCGAGACGCCGAACATCGCGAGCGACGTCGCCATGAACACGGCGCTGCCGACCTTCGCCGCGGGTGAGCCCGCGAGGACGATGAGCACGATGCCCATCGCGATGGCGAACGGGAAGGCTCCGAGGTGGATCCAACCGCGCCACGCGGGTCGGGCTTCGGACGCGCTGGCGGTCGTCCGTGCGGCGGTCGCGGTGCTCGCGGCCTCGTCGGTGAAGGGGACGTGGGGGAGGGTCCCGGTGTCGTGCTCGGCCTGCATGGTCCGACCGTAGGGGCCGATGCCGAACGAACGCCGAACACGGGTGGACGGCCCGGGGAACGCGGCTCGCTCCGAGGCGCCGTGCACTATGTTCGTTCCGTGACCGGCAGGGTGGGATGGGCAGGACGAGGGATCCTCTACCGCGCCTACCAGAGCCGGATCCGCCGGCAGATCGACGGCTCGGCGATGCCGAAGCACGTCGCCATGATCGTGGACGGCAACCGTCGCTGGGCGAAGCAGCTCGGCCTCGAGTCCGCCGCGCACGGGCACCGCGCGGGCGCCGCGAAGATCCCGGAGTTCCTCACGTGGTGCGACGAACTCGGCATCGAGGTCGTGACGCTCTACCTGCTGTCGTCCGACAACCTCAAGGGGCGTGGCGGCGACGAGCTCGAGCAGCTCGTCGGCATCATCGCCGACCTCGCGGGGACCCTGGCCGACCACCGGGACTGGCGGGTCCAGCACGTCGGCTCGAACGAGGGCCTGCCCGAACCCCTCGTCGCCGCGCTCTCCGCCGCCGAGCAACGCACGGCGGAGCACACCGGGCTGCACGTGAACCTCGCGGTCGGTTACGGCGGCCGGCGGGAGATCGCGGACGCCATGCGCAGCATCGTGCAGGCGCACGGCGAGGGCGGCGGCACGCTCGACACCCTGGCCGAGGTCCTCACGCCCGAGCTCATCGGCGACCACCTCTACACCCAGGGGCAGCCGGACCCCGACCTGGTCATCCGGACGTCGGGCGAGCAGCGGTTGTCGGACTTCATGCTGTGGCAGAGCGCGCACAGCGAGTTCTACTTCGTCGAGGCGCTCTACCCGGACCTGCGCGAGGTCGACTTCCTGCGCGCCGTCCGCGACTTCGGGTTGCGGTCCCGCCGCTACGGCGGCTGACGACCGCCGTTCCCCGCACTGCGGCGGCTGTCGGCCGTTCATCCCAGTAGACTCACAGGGTTTTCGTCCCACGGAAGGTTGCCCCTGTGAACATCGCCGAGTACGCCTCAGGCTTCGCCGAGGAGCCCGGCTACCTCGACCACGCCGCGTTCGGTCCCGTCCAGACCGCGGTCCTCGAGGAGCAGCGCGTGCTCGGGACGATCCAGGAGCACATGCGCTTCGGCGCCATGGAGACGCTCGACGAGCAGGACGCCCGGGTCCGCACCGTCGCCGCACGGCTCGTCGGCCGGCGCGAGGACCAGGTCGTCTCGCAGACCGCCACGACGCCCGGGCTCCTGCACACCGCGTTCGGGCTCACCGGCGGCGTGCTCGTCTCCGCCGACGAGTACCCCTCGCTGCCGCTGGCCCTCGCGAGTGCTGCCTCGGCCACGGGCGGTCGCGTGCAGCCCGTCGTGATCGAGTCCGGCGCCGGGTGGATGACGCCGTCGCTCATCGAGTCGCGCCTGTCCGACGACGTCACCGCGGTCGCCGTCTCGCTCGTCGACTGGCAGACCGGCTACCTCGCCGACCTCGCCGCCATCCGCGAGGTCATCGGCGACCGCCTCCTCATCGTCGACGCCATCCAGGGCTTCGGCGTGGTCGACGCCCCGTACGAGCTCGCCGACGTCGTCGCGACCGGCGGCCAGAAGTGGTTGCACGCCGGGTGGGGGACCGGGTTCACCGCGTTCAGCGACCGTGCCCTGAACCGCCTCCGGCCCGCACTGTCCGGCCCGCACGGCACGACCGGCTGGCCGACCGAGGTCCCGTCGGTCCGTCCGGGTGCCGCCGGCTTCCAGATGACCCGCACCGACCCGGTGTCGCAGGCGCGCCTGGCGGTGTCGCTCGACCGGCTCACGGCCGTCGGCGTCGCCGCCGTGCAGGAGCGGGTCACCGACCGGGTCGAGCGGGTGTTCGACATCGCCGACGAGTTCGGCCTCTCCGTCGAGTCCAGCCGCGATCCACGGGAGCGCGCCGGGATCGTGGTGCTCCGACCGCCGCAGGGACGGCTCACCGCGCTGTCCGCGGCGTTCCACAACCACGGCGTGACGGTCACGACGCGGCTCGGGGTCGCGCGGGTGTCGGTGTTCGCGTCCACCACGGACGAGACGCTCGACATGTTCCGCGACGCCTGCCTGTCGTACGCCACGATGCAGTAGCGGCCGCGTTGTTCACGTGACCGTAACTCGGGGAACCGCGTGTCGCTGGTGCCGTGTCGGGGGTCGGACGTAGCTTGTCCCCATCGGGCACCGCGCCCGATCGAAGCGGCCACAGTCGGTGCTTCGCAGACCCGCTCCACGGCCGCGTTCGAGGACATGGACCGGGCCGAGCGCGGCCCGGGGATGGAGTGGTCGTGACCTCTCAGAACGTCTCTCGCGGAACACAGCAGCACGCCGCGGACTCGTCCACATCGGTCGCCCAGCGCACGTACGTGCTCGACACCTCGGTGCTCCTCAGCGATCCGCGGGCACTGTTCCGCTTCGCGGAGCACGCGGTGGTCCTGCCCGTCGTGGTCGTCAGCGAACTGGAGTCCAAGCGCAACGACCCGGAGATCGGGTACTTCGCCCGGCAGGCACTCCGGCTCCTCGACGAGCTCCGGATCGAGCACGAGCGGCTCGACTTCCCGATCGCGATCGGCGACGGCGGCTCGTTCCGGGTCGAGCTGAACCACTCGAACCAGTCCGTCCTCCCGTCCGGGCTGCAGCTGGGCGACAACGACTCGCGGATCCTCGCGGTCGCCTCGAACCTCAAGAACGACGGACTCGACGTGGTCGTCGTGTCGAAAGACCTGCCGCTGCGCGTCAAGGCGTCCTCGATCGGCATGGCGGCCGAGGAGTACCGCGCCGAGCTCGCGGTCGACTCCGGGTACACGGGCATCGCCGACCTGCAGGTGTCCGGCGAGCAGATGTCCGACCTCTACGAGAAGGAGGAGATCCGCTCGTCGCAGCTCGACGGCGTCCCGGTCAACACCGGCGTCGTCATCCACTCCGAGCGCGGCTCAGCCCTCGGCCGGGTGCACACCGCCGGCGCGGTGGCGCTGGTGCGTGGCGACCGCGAGGTCTTCGGCCTCCGCGGGCGCTCCGCCGAACAGCGACTCGCGATCGACGCGCTGCTCGACCCGGAGATCGGCATCGTCTCCCTCGGCGGCAGCGCCGGCACGGGCAAGTCGGCGCTCGCGCTCTGCGCCGGTCTCGAGGCCGTCCTCGAACGACAGCAGCACAAGAAGATCATGGTGTTCCGCCCGCTCTACGCCGTGGGCGGCCAGGAGCTCGGGTACCTGCCGGGCGACGCGTCCGAGAAGATGAACCCGTGGGCACAGGCGGTGTACGACACGCTCGGCGCCCTGGTCTCCGACAACGTCCTCGACGAGGTCGTCGAGCGGGGCATGCTCGAGGTGCTCCCGCTGACGCACATCCGCGGGCGCTCCCTGCACGACGCGTTCGTGATCGTGGACGAGGCGCAGTCCCTCGAGCGGAACGTGCTGCTCACGATGCTGTCCCGCATCGGGCAGAACTCGCGGGTGGTCCTCACGCACGACGTGGCGCAGCGCGACAACCTGCGGGTCGGTCGGCACGACGGGGTCGCCTCGGTGATCGAGCGGCTCAAGGGACACCCGCTGTTCGCGCACGTGACGCTGACTCGCTCGGAGCGGTCCGCGATCGCGGCGCTGGTGACGGAGATGCTCGACTCGCCCGACCTGGTCTAGCCGCGGCGCGCGGCACGCGCCGGCCGAGACTCGGCCCAGCGGACAGTTTCGCGGCATCTCGGCCACGAAACTGTCCGCGGACGCGAGTCTCGGCTGTCGGACGACCGCACTGACGGACAGGAGGCGCGGGGGCCCCCGGCCCCCCCCCCCCCGCGGGGGGGGGGGGGGGGGGACCCGGTACCCGTGAACGCCGCGTAGACGAAGCGGTGCGCCGGGGCCCCCGCCTCCAAACCCGGGCCCGCGGACA